>CAMDCI010000021.1 GCA_945889715.1 Bifidobacterium breve
TTGCCATTCAGTCGTCAACAAGCGGTGGACATTTTGAAAATGCCAAGCAGATTCGCTCAAGCGATCAGCCGAATTACGAATCGATTCAAAACGTGCTGCATGGTCAATCGCCCGAGTTAATACGTACCGAACCGATGACTCCAGGAACCCTGATGTTGTTCAATGGCCGCTGGAGTATGCATCGAGTGACGCGCATCGAAGGCGACATACCGCGCTATGTCGCGCTCTTGGCGTATGACACCAAGCCTGGAACCGACTCAACCGACACACTCAAGATGTCGCGCTACGGCCGACTTGCGAGCCAAGCAAACGGAGACATTTTATGAGTGAAACGAACGACGTCGGTTTCGAAGTTGGTGAAGGATTTGCCGGCGAGGGAGCGAATGCTGCCCATATCAATACTGTTTTAGGAAAAAAATCTGGGCCAGTTGGTGGTGCATTTGTCAATATTTTGGGATCGCCAACGGTCGGACACATCCCGTTTTTGGTGGTGTGGAAACCCAATGTGCCAGTCACTCCAGCGACGCTGTTCGTCAACAAAGCCGCGATCGAAAGTGACCAACATGGAGAACTCACGTGGGGTGCAGCTCAGGCCGGAGTCGCTCACGGAGTGACTGAATATGCGGCGCAAAGATTCACCGAATTAGGTCAAAGTGATTCATTTGTCCTGCTCACAGCGGTATGGGTCAATCCACAGGCCGATAATGCCGAGGTGGTTTATCTCAATAATCATGTCGCAACACTTGCGGCTTTACAGCAAGGCGCGGCGATGCCCCAACAATCGTTGGCCGTTCTTGAACATCTCGCCGGCGGTCAACCGAGCAACCCGTACTTCGCGCCGAACTTCGCGAAGGGTTAAAAATCTCGGTCGTTGAAACGCTCGAGTGCATCACTGGCGCGCTGCCATCTGTCAGGGCTTATGTCAGATTCCCCTTGCATTAGGGGTCGTCCGTAGAGCAGAATGACAACCATGTAGTTACACGTGTGGAACTGCCCTGCGCATTGCGCGGACAAGAACCACACACGAGTGACCTAAGGGTCAAGATGGCAGGCAGCCACATGAACGAATCGATGAGCGAGAACAACAACTGGCAGGACCAAGCGAACTGCTTGGGCGTCGATCCCGACCTCTTTTTCCCCGAGCGTGGAGCTTCCACCCGGGAGGCCAAAGAAGTGTGCCGTGGATGTGTTGTACGCATGGATTGTCTTGAGTACGCCCTAGTGAATGGCGAGAAGTTCGGCATTTGGGGCGGCTTGTCAGAGCGTGAACGTCGTCGTCTGCGTCGCCAGCGCGCGCAGTCAAACCGTCGTATTGCAACAGCCTGAGTTTTTCGTTACGCAGTAAATGTGTAGCCGTGTTGACGGCGAAATTCTATTGTTCGTTCTGCACTGAGATCGAGCTCACTCCAACGTTGCTGTGAAATCTTGTTCAGCGCGTTCTGCGATATCAAACCAACGAGTTCACAACGTTCAATCTCAACATTGTTTTGTTTGGCAAAGTGAATGACGCGGTCGGTTGCAATGTCGGGACCAACGCGGCCGGGATCAAGCAGATTCATGCTGATTTGCCAATGATTTCTTACCTGAAGTGCCAATGTACGAATACCATCGCCGCGTACTGATTGGGCAATAGAACGAGCATCTTTTTCAGATGTCTTTGTGTTGAGCCACACATTGTAAGCCGCTAATAAATCGCGGGCACCAACACACATCGCGCCGGCAGTTGAGTGAGGGGCGCTTGGTCCGTATTGCGGTTGAAGATTTGTCCACGCCTGACGACGAATATCGGGGAGCGCTCGCTCGGCACCATAAACAAAACATGGCACTAACAATTCAGCACTGGCCCATTGAGCAAATTCATCACGTGCCAATATCGCGTCATGCATCGTTGATTCATCAAGAGCAATAAACGGAACGACATCGACAACACCGAGCCGCGGATGGACGCCTTGGTGAGCGTCTAGTTGAAGTAGTTGCACCGCGAGTTTGGTCAACCGTCGGGGAGCAGCAATCCCGATCAATGTAAAAACGCTGCGATTGTGATCGGCATCAACATGGACGTCCAGCAAATCGTGGGCACACCCGTCAGCAAGTTGGCGCAAGATATCAATATTGCGACCTTCGCTGATATTTATCACGCACTCGAGCACAACTCCACTTTGGCACATCGGTTTTTGGCGATGACGCCCTATTCAGAGTCCGAAATGGGTGCTACCCTGAAACCATGCTTGCTGCCCTAGGAACACCAGAAATTATCGGAATTTGTGCCGTCGTCGCCTTGATGTTTGGCGGAGCGAAGATTCCAAAGTTCGCCCGAAGTCTTGGTCAGGCCCAGAAAGAGTTTAAGAAGGGTCTCGAAGACGGCGCAAAGGACGACTCCAAGACAGAGTGATTCATTGATCCGACCCTTGCGGGCCGGGCCAGTTACTCAATCTCTAGCGTTTGAGACAGCCCGTACGGCGATACGGCGACGCTTGTTGATCCGGCGGCGTTCACGCTCGCTGCATCCGCCCCACACACCGTGATCGATGTGGTTCTGGAGGGCATATTCCAGGCAGGCGGCAGTCACTGAACAGGTCGCGCAAATCTTGCGGGCCTTATCAACGCCAACGCCATCGCTGGGGAAAAAGGTGTTTGGCGGGTAGGCGCGGCAAGCGCCATCGGCCATCCACGAGGCTATTGAGTCTTCATTCATGGGTATTTCTCCTTGTGCGAAGGTGGTTTCCGCCCGCTTCGCCCTATGAGAAGTTGAGTTCTCCTTGACCCCAGTCAGACGTGCACTGGGGTTGTTGTCGTTCTCAACCGCTTTCAGTTAACCATGCCTGGCTGAAGAGAACCAGTCAGGGCTAGTTCTGACACGCAAGTATCGCCGATAGGGTTTGCCTGACCAGCGGTTTTCCTGGTGAGAAATCAGTAAGTTTTTTGGCACACGCCCGAGAATTGACCGAGATCTTGCCCGACCAACGGCATTTCTCACTCAAGGAGTCCCATGTCCGATCTACACACCTCAGCACAATCTCGAGCACATGTCCGCATCGTGTTTCTCGGCCCAGTAGCTCCGCACTGGGACGTCGTTGGCGACTTTGGCGATCGAACAGTCGTCGAAGAATTCCGCACGCGTGCCTTGGCACGTTTAGTTCTATTGCCGTACACCGATCCTCAGTTCAAGCGCAATCGTGAGCGCATCATGCGTGACGGTGAGCGCGAAAACGTGACGGTCGAGTGGGATCTCGGCTTCGACGAAAATCTTTCCTGAACATCAGGTGAATACGCCGACTTCATGTCGGTGCTGACTATTGAATGGGATCCGCGTGGATCATCGTTTACTGAACCGAGAACTGAGTTGGCTTGATTTCAACGAGCGCGTCTTGCGTCTCGCGACCGAGCCTGGTATTCCGCTCCTTGAGCGTTTGAAGTTCTGCGCCATTTTTTCGTCCAACCTTGATGAGTTTTTTCAGGTCCGCGTTGCGGCGATGAAAGATCAAGAGGCGGCTGGCATCACTGCACGTCTTCCTGATGGTTTGACGCCGGCTCTACAACTTTCAAAAGTATTGGCGCGGGTTCAAGAACTTTCGCAACGGCAACAACGGCTATTGAACGATGTGTTGTTGCCGCAGTTGCAGCGCGAAGGTGTTGAACTGTGTACGTGGGCCGATCTCACTACCGAAGAAATCGCGTACCTTGACGACTTTTATCAGCGGCGAATTTTCCCCGTTTTAACACCGCTTGCCGTCGACCCCGCACACCCTTTTCCCTATGTGTCAAACCTTGCGTTAAGTGTCGCCACAATCGTGCGTGATCCATCAACCGATGAAGAACGATTCGCTCGCGTCAAGGTCCCCACTCTTTTCCCCAGGCTTTTAGCGCTACCCGGTGGTCTGCGGTTCGTGCCCGTTGAACAAGTGATTATTCAAAATCTTGAATCACTTTTTCCTGGAATGAAAGTCGCGCATTCAACGACGTTCCGCATTACTCGTAATGCCGACCTCTCACTTGAAGACGAAGATGCTGACGACTTGTTACAGGCCGTTGAACTCGAATTGCGTCGTCGTCGATTTGGTCGTGCTGTACGACTTGAAATTGATCACAATGTTTCACCCGAAATGTTGGCGCTTTTGATTGAAGAACATGACCTGACTGAAGTTGATGTGGTCCCAGTAAACGGTCTCGTCGATGTCACTTGTTTGTGGCAAATGCATGCTGTCGATCGCCCCGATCTGAAAGATGATCAGTGGCAGCCAGTCACAGCCGGACGTCTAGCCGCTGCAGAAGAACTAGATCGCTCAATCTTTGCTGTTGTGCGCGAACGCGCGTTGCTACTTCATCACCCGTACGAAAGCTTTGCCAGTTCAGTTGAAGAATTCTTGTCGCAAGCCGCCGACGATCCGCGGGTGCAAAGTATCAAGATGACCTTGTATCGCACGAGTGGCGATAGCCCCATTGCGCGTCACCTCATTCGGGCCGCCGAACGTGGCGTACAAGTTGCAGTACTTGTTGAATTAAAGGCTCGATTTGATGAAGCCACCAATGTGACGTGGGCGAAAGCCTTTGAACGTGCTGGAGTACACGTTGTGTACGGCGTCGTCGGATTAAAGACTCATGCCAAGTGTGTGTTGGTAGTGCGCGAAGACAGCGATGGCTTGCGGCGCTATGTGCACCTCGGCACTGGCAACTACAACTCGCGTACGGCCCGCATGTACGAAGACCTCGGGTACATCACGAGCGAACCCGACATCACGACTGACGCAGCGCAATTGTTTAATCACCTCACTGGTTACAGTCGCGATGTTGAATACAAGCGACTTCTCGTTGCCCCGGATTATTTGCGTAGCGGTCTGATTGATCTCATTCGTGGCGAAGGCGCAATGGGCGACAAGGGGCATATCACGATCAAGGTCAACTCGCTGGCCGATGCCGAAATGGCCGAAGAGTTGTATGCCGCCAGTCAGAAGGGCGCCAAAGTTGACTTGATCATTCGTGGCCTGTGTTGTTTGCGAGCCGGGGTGCCAGGTTTAAGCGAGAACATCCGCGTGCGATCGGTGTTGGGTCGTTATCTCGAGCACTCGCGCGTCTTCCGCTTTGCCAACGGACAAGGCGCAGGCGTGCCGTTACACCTCATTGGCTCGGCCGACCTGATGGGTCGCAATTTAGATAAGCGGGTTGAAGTGTTAACCCCGTTGACACATCCCAAACACCAAGACTGGCTCAACAAGACGTTCGAAACTTTGCTCTCCGAGACGGCGGCGGCGTACGAATTATTGCCCGATGATTCGTGGACACGCGTTGGACCAGCACTTTTCGAGCCACACCCGCAACGAATCTTGTATGAATGGGCGTCCCACCAACAAACTCGCCGGATTAGCCGGGAGTAGCTTCGCCCCAAGATGTTCCTGTGAGTTAATCTCTCGTTCATCTTAACCACAGGTAAACGACAGATGACATTTCTAAGGTTCTTTGCGCACGCCAGTTGAAATCGTGCGCAACCAACCCAAGGAGACATATTCACATGAAACTCAAGCAGTGGTCGCTACTTGCAGCCCTGACCGTCACTCTTCCACTCGCCGCATGCGGTGGAGACGACGGCGCCTCATCAACCTCGGATGCCCCGGCTACATCGGAAGCTCCCTCAACTAGTGACGGTGGCAGCGTTTTTGTGACCGGTTCATCAACCGTTGAGCCCATTTCCATCAAGGTCGGAGAATTGGCCGGAACCGCTGAAGGCGGCAACCTCAAGGTGACTGTTGAGGGCCCCGGAACCGGCGATGGTTTCAAAAAGTTCTGTGCTGGCGATGGCGACATCACCGGCGCCTCGCGAGCCATCAAAGAAGAAGAAGCCACTTTGTGTGCCGACGCTGGAATTGAATACATTGAACTCGCAGTTGCCATTGATGGTTTGACCGTTGCCACGAGCCCGGCCAACACCGCCATTGAGTGTCTTGACAAAGCAGCTTTGTATGCCCTCATCGGACCCGAGTCCGAAGGATTCTCGAGCTGGGCTGACGCCAATGCCATTGCTGGCGAATTGGGATCGGCATATGCAACCCTGCCCGACGCCCCGTTGAGCATTTATGGACCTGGCGAAGAGAGCGGAACCTACGACTCGTTCGTGGAGTTTGCTTTCAAGTCAATTTCTGAAGACCGCGGTACCGACATGGTGACCCGTGCCGACTACACCGCTAGCCCCAATGACAACGTCATTGTGGACGGCATTGAAAGCGCTGACACCTCACTTGGTTGGGTTGGCTACGCCTACTACAAGGCCGAAGAGGCTCGAATGAAGGCCATTGCGATCGCCGACAAAGAAGGCGCTTGTGTTCTGCCGACCGATGAAACCATCGCTGACGGTTCGTACCCCTTCTCCCGCACGCTGTACATCTACGTGAACAAGGCCAAGGCTGTTGAAAATCCAGCCATCGCTGCTTACGTCGATCTGTACTTGTCGGCCCAGGGTGGCGAGCAGGTCAGTGCTGCTGGCTATGTTCAGCTTGACTCGGCGAAGCAGCAGTTGTCCGTCGACGCATGGACTGCGCGAGGCTAACGAGTAATGAATGGGTTGCTGGCTGTCGCGGATCTTCGAGGAGATCCGCGACGCCGCGCTCATGATCGGCGCATGCGTCGGTTGTTAGGTGGCTCAGCGCTTGTCACCATTGTCATCAGTGCGCTGATTTTGTTTGTCTTAGCCCGAGGGACTCTTGATTTCTTGCGTTCCATTGGTTGGGACTTCGGCATTCTGCGCGACTTGAATAAAGCCCCAGGCTGGTTCCCTCGTCGCGAACGTTTTGACTTACTCACGATTTTTACCGGGAGTGTCATCATGGGAATGATTGCGATGTTGGTCGCAGTTCCTCTTGGTCTTGGCACCGCGGTGTATCTGAGCGAATTTGCTCCGTCAAAGGTACGCAAAATTCTCAAACCGATTGTTGAAGTGTTGGCGGGAATCCCGTCGGTCATCGTCGGATACTTCGCACTCAAGTTCATTGCACCAAATATTGTTAATCCCATTTTTTCGCCCGACCAACCGCGCAACATGTTGGTATCTGGTTTAGCTATTGGTGTTTTAGTTGTGCCGATCATGGCATCAATTAGTGAAGATGCATTGCGGGCAGTTCCGTCCTCGCTACGCGAAGCGAGTTACGGAATAGGTGCTCGCAAAAGCACCACGACAATTCGCATTGTTATCCCCGCGGCAGTGTCAGGAATCGTTGCTGCTTTTATCATCGCGACCTCGCGGGCGATCGGCGAAACGATGGTTGCCGCAATGGCGGGCGGACGCGATGGTTCAGGGCCGCGCACATTGAATCCGCTTGAACCTGGTCTCACCATGACAGCAGCTATGACCAATGCCGCGGGTGGTACCGATCAAGTGAATGCAGGTGCTCCATTTCAAGTCTTGTTCTTTGTTGGATTGTTGTTGTTCATGATGACAATGACTCTCAATGTCATTGGCGATCGTTTCGTTCAACGAGTTCGGCAGCAGTACTAGGACATCATGGCTATCGTCACCGAATCTCAGCGTTCTATTACTCGTGCTGAAGTACATCAGACAATCACGCGTCAGAGTAAGCATTTGCCTTCTCTTGCTCTCGGTGTGACATTGCTGATTGCAGTGTCGTTCACCCTATTGACGCTGTTCGCATTACTCGCCCGAATTGTGACTCAGGCGATTCCCGCACTGACCGAAAAGGGAAGTGGTTTCTTAACCGACACGATTGGTTCAGAAGCGAGCAAGGTCGGTATTTGGCCCGGTTTATTTGGTTCTTTTGGGATCGGGCTTGGCGTGTTGATTATTGCTGTGCCACTCGGAGTAGGGGCCGCGATTTACCTCGAAGAATATGCCAAGCAAAATGCACTGACTCGTTTCATTGTGGTCAACATCCGTAACCTCGCCGGAGTTCCAGCAGTGATTTACGGAGTTCTTGGTCTCATTATTTTCGTAGGTTGGCTCAAGCCAGTCACTAATGGTGGAACCGTGATTGCTGCTGCACTCACTTTGGCGATTTTGGTTTTACCAGTAGTGATCATTACGAGCATGGAGGCAATTCGTGCTGTTCCGCTTGGTTTGCGCGACGCAGGGTATGGCATTGGCGCTTCTCGTTGGGAAGTCACTCGAGATCACGTCATTCCCTACGCAATGCCCGGCATTTTGACCGGAACAGTTTTGGCACTTGCCCGTGCACTCGGCGAGGCTGCACCACTGATCATGATTGGTGCCATCACTGGACTGCTTCCAGAAACTTCGCTTTCTGGAAAGTTCACCGCGATTCCAATGTTGATCTACAGCTGGTCGGGCCGACCCGATTCGGGAGACAGCAACGTTGGTTGGTCAAACGCTGCTGCTGCGGCTGGGTTAGTTTTGTTGGTCTTGGTATTGGCCTTCAACATCGTCGGAATTTTGTTGCGGAATCACTTTGAGGCAAAGCGAGTGGGTTCGTGATGAGTAATGAAACTGCGGGTAATTCGAGTGTGACAGCGACAGTTAGTCCGCTGATCTCAGAGGTCAAGGAGCGCCAGATGGCAAATGAAAGCAATGAATCACCAGTTTTTGCAGTGAAAGAACTCAGTGTGAAGTACGGAGAATTCCGCGCAGTTCGTGATGTCACACTTGACATTCGCGAGCATGAAATCACGGCGTTTATCGGACCATCAGGATGCGGCAAGACCACCGTTTTGCGTTGTCTCAACCGCATGAATGATTTCATTGATTCAGCAAAAGTTGAAGGTCTCATCGAATATCACGGTGTTGATTTGTACGACTCAGATGTGAACCCCAACGAAGTTCGCCGCCGCATTGGAATGGTTTTTCAAAAACCCAATCCTTTTCCGAAGAGTATTTTTGACAACGTGGCCTATGGTCCGCGTCTTGTAGGGAAAATGTCAAAGTCAGATCTCAACGATCTCGTTGAAAAATCCTTGCGTCGTGCTGCACTTTGGGACGAAGTAAAAGATCGCTTAAAAGCATCGGCACTCGGCCTTTCTGGTGGTCAGCAACAGCGTTTGTGTATCGCTCGGTGTATCGCGGTCGAACCCGATGTCATTTTGATGGATGAGCCGTGTTCAGCTCTTGACCCTATTGCGACGACCCGGATTGAAGATTTAATGCAGGAAATTAAAAAGGATTACACGATTATCATCGTGACCCATAACATGCAACAGGCTGCCCGAGTGAGTGACCGGACGGCGTTTTTTACCACTGAAGTCAACACCCAGAGCGACCGCCGCACTGGTGTCATGGTTGAATTCGATCTCACACAAAAGATTTTCTCGGTTCCCTCAGATGAGCGAACCGAGGCGTACGTAACCGGAAGGTTCGGCTGAGGAGGCAAAAATGAATGACGCTCGCAAAACATTCCATCGTGACTTAGAAGATGTACAACAAGAATTGATACGTATTTCGGCTGGAGTCGTGGAAAGCATCCCGAAATGCACCGCTGTCTTACTTGAACAAGACCTTGCTGGCGCCGAAAGCATGATTAGCGCTGACGATGAAATTGATGCTCGAACAATTGATCTTGAAGACCGTTGTATCCAGATCTTGGCGTTACAGGCTCCAGTAGCTGGCGAATTGCGTCAGGTGATTTCTGCTCTCAAAATTTGTGCCGAAATTGAACGGTCCGCCGACTTGGTCGTCAATATTTGCAAAGCCGCGCGCCGCATATACGGACACGATTTCGACCCGCGACTTCGTGGGCTCGTGCTGAAGATGTCCGAGCAAGCGCGACACCTCTTTAGTGAGGCGACAAGTGCCTACATGACGATGGATGCCTCTCGAGCGGCAGCAATTGACGATATGGACTCGTTCTTGGATGATCTGCAACGCCAGTTCATTCAGGCGATTTTTGAATCGCATGCGGCCGGCCGGATCGACCTGCAAGTTGCCATTCAGTTGGCCGTTGTGGCGCGCTTTTACGAGCGAATTGGTGATCATGCAGTCAACATTGGCGAAAAGGTCCGTTTCCAGGTCACTGGCCTGCCCCCAGATCGCTCGGGTGCTGCTCGCCATCGTCAGCGCCTGACCGGTGATCCGACGCCATTCAGCGGCATTCAAAGACCTCAGGAAACTCCACCAACTAGTGAATGAGTTTCCCCTTTGTTCACCGCGATTTTACGAAATGGTGAATGCAGGTACATATGACTTACCTAGGTTTATTAACCGTGAGTTCACTCAAGGGGCGGATTGTCAAGACATGAATCGCTTAGCGCACGACGAACTCATGGAACTTCGCTCCGAGCTTCTTCGGGTCACCGCAAGCCTGGTTGAAAGCATTCCTCGAGCCACCCAAATCTTGCTTGATCAAGATCTCGAAGGTGCCGAATACCAAATTTTGGCCGATGACGAAATGGACTCGCGAACCTTAGATCTTGAGGATCGCTGTGTGACATTGATGGCGCTACATGCCCCGGTTGCAAGCGAACTTCGCCATGCGGTCACGATCATGAAAATGTCCGCCGACATTGAACGTTCGGCCGACTTAGTCGTCAATATCTGCAAAGTTGCGCGCCGGATACACGGGATGCCACTCGACCCAAAAATGCGGGGTCTCATTGGCCGCATGGGTACGCAAGCACAAATTCTCTTTCGTCATGCCATTCAGGCTTACGCCGACTTAGACCTGCCAATGGCCAAAGCTGTTGATGACATGGACTTATTTTTGGACTATCTGCATCGGCAGTTCATCGAAAGTATTTTCGAATCTCATAGCGCCGGCACAATCGATCTTCCAGTCGCAATTCAGATGGCGGTTACGGCGCGATTCTTTGAGCGCATCGGCGATCACGCTGTCAACGTGGCTCATTATGTGCAGTATCTCATCACTGGTGAAATCCCTCCGGCCGGCGATCACCGACGTGGTGGACGACTCAGTGATTCCACGGACGAAATTGAAGGACTTCCCGCATGAGTTTTGTCCTCGGTGTTTTGCTTGGACTCGCAGCCGGTGTGGTGAGTTATTTGTTGTTTGCTGCAACTTCTCGAGAGTTACCCATTATTTCGTCCCCTGAATCAACCACTGAAATTGACACTCGTGCACAAGAAAATATTGCATCTTTGATGCAAATTCAAGACGCAATTAGTTCGCTGAGTGTTGGGGTCGTCGTTGTTGACGAAAAGGGCGTCGAAACATTTCGCAATAAATTAGCCGAAAGTGTCACCGGTATCCCTCATGCAGATGTTCTTGTTGAAGAGGTTGTCGAGCAACATGTGAAGTTCGCACTCAATGGAGAAACCAAGCGCCAAGTTCTCGACCTGTTTGGACCCCCGCGAAAAGTCTTTTCAGTGTCGGCGACTCCACTGCTTATCGGTGGCGCGGTGGTCATGATTGAAGACATCACAGAGAGCTTCCTGGTTGATGCAGTGCGAACAGATTTCGTAGCCAACATCAGTCACGAACTCAAAACGCCAGTCGGAGCACTCGCGGTCCTGGCAGAAGCATTATCGCAAGAGGATGATCTGGACATCATTCAACGGTTATCCGAAAAAATGGTTGATGAAGCGATTCGTGTGGGGCGAACAATCGATGATTTGCTTGAACTTTCACGAATTGAATTTGGTGGCGAAGCAGTTAAAGAAGAAGTTGATGCTGAAGCAATTATTTTGGCATCAATATCTCGAGTTTCTCCATTGGCAACCGCACATTCGATCAAGGTTGCCATGATTGATTTGACACAACCACTGAAAGTTGTCGGCGATCGTCGCCAGTTGGCTTCAGCAATCGGCAACCTTGTTGAGAACGCTGTGAAATATTCCGAGGCTGATTCCTCAGTTGAGGTTTCGGCGCGAGCCGATGGTGAATGGGTTGAATTCACTGTCAGAGACTTTGGTCTCGGTATCCCGTCGCGAGATCTTGATCGAGTTTTTGAGCGTTTTTATCGTGTTGATCGTGCTCGGTCGCGTGACACCGGTGGGACTGGTTTAGGTCTGGCAATTGTTCGCCACGTCGCCAATAACCACGGTGGTGAAGTTTCTGTCACAAGCATTGAAGGCGAGGGTTCTACCTTCGCCTTCAAGATTCCGAAATTTGTTGTTCATAATCAAACGTTAATGAAAGAGAGTGCCTAATGGGTATGCAAACAGTGCTTCTGGTCGAAGATGAAGAGAGCTTCATTGATGCTCTAACCATCGGTCTCAAGAAAGAAGGCTTTCGTGTTGAAGTTGCTCGCGACGGCATGGAAGCTTTAGCAAAGTTTGACATCGTGCAACCTGATGTCGTTTTGCTTGACGTGATGTTGCCAAAGATCTCCGGTATCGATGTGTGCCGCCAATTACGCAAGCGCTCTCAAGTCCCGATCATTATGGTGACCGCTAAAGGCGCCGAAATTGACACGGTTGTCGGGCTTGAAGTTGGCGCCGATGACTACATCACCAAGCCCTATCGCATGCGCGAATTGGTGGCTCGGATGCGTGCAGTGTTACGCCGTTCAGCAGCCGATCAAGGTTCCAAGGTTTCAGATCTCGATGACAACGCTATTGAAATAGGCGCCATTGCTCTTGACCCCGACCAGCACCGCGTGTTGGTGAGTGGTGAAGAAGTTGCCATGCCGTTGAAGGAGTTTGAGCTACTACATCTGCTTTTGGCAAACGCTGGGCGCGTGCTGCCACGTGAAACGTTGATTGATCGAGTGTGGGGAACCGACTATGTCGGAGATACCAAGACTCTTGATGTCCATATCAAGCGACTTCGCAGCAAAATTGAAGATGATCCTGCTGTCCCAACACGGATTGTCACGATTCGTGGCTTGGGTTATAAATTCGAACGAACCAAGGCCTGATCTTCCACTTTGCTTCACGCCTACTCACCTAAAGTGGGAGTGTGACCGAGTCGACCGAACAACCGTTGCCCGGTCGCGGTAAGGGCAAAAATTACGTTCCGCCCAAACAGCAGCATCATTTTCAAATGAGTCCGTTTACTCGTTTGGTGCGAGTGCATGCCCTCATGGCAGCCGGTGAGGCAACCATGGCGGTTGCTCTTGCTGACTCATTGTTCTTATCGATCACACCGGGCGAAGCGCGCGGCCGCGTGCTGTTGTTTTTGGCAGTGAGTTTTGCGCCGTTTTTGATTTTGGCAAAATTCATTGGTCCGGTCATTGACCGCATGCCCGGTGGTCGCCGCCTGCTGGTTGTAATGATTGCCTCGCTGCGCGCCATTGTCATGGTTTTGATGGTGTCACAACTGGACTCCTTGTTACTTTTCCCGTTGGCCTTCTTGGCAATGGTGTTGAGCAAGACATACATGGTCTCAAAATCAGCGCTTCTCCCGGCATTACTTAAGTCCGAAGGCAACCTTGTTGAGGCCAATGCCAAGTTGGGCGTAACTGCTGGACTCGTTGGATTCTTGGCGGCGATTCCGGCTGGCCTTTTGAGTTTGCTCTCGTCCAAAGCGACATTGATTTTTGGTGCCGTTATTTTTGCGCTTGCGGCCATAAATGCGACACGGTTTCCAAAACAGACCGTGGCGAAGAACAAACCTGAAGAATTAGAAGTTCGAGAACTCAATCAACCCGGTGTCATCATTGCAGTCTCGGCTATGAGCTTGGTTCGAGCCAGCGTGGGGTTTGTTTTCTTTCATCTCGCATTCTGGTTCGCCGATCCGCAGCGAGCAGAAATCGTGGGAACAGATACCAATGGCTTGTGGACTCAAGTCAAATATCACTTTGGCCCGCAATTCGGGACGCTGTGGTTTGGTATTGCGGTCAGTATGGCAGCGATTGGTTCGTTGCTTGGAAACTTGAGCGCCAAGCGATTGAACAAGTTAAAGCGCATTGAGTATTTGCTCGTCGTCGCATTAGCAATCATCGGGGTCGCTGGTCTGTTGACTGCACTCACTTCGGTCACGATCACAGCGTTGCTATTGATGGCACTCGTGAACTATGCCGCAGCAATTGGCAACATGGCTTTTGAATCAATTGTTCAGCGTGATGCTCCTGATGCCAACCGAGGTCGCGCACTCGCGAATTACTACACGCGTTTCCAATTGATGTGGGTCGCAGCCGGAATCATCCCTGTCTTACTCGAACTCCCAGGAGTTGTCGGATTTGGCATCGTGGCCGGGATCGGATTCTCTGGAGCCTTGATCTATTGGATTGGGTTACGACAGATCGCATTAGGTGCCGCGCCGGCATCGGTTATTGCGCAATTACGCCAGCGATTTAGTCGTTCGCGCTGAATTCAAGTCGAGCCAACCATAAGCCAGGTGCATCGAGCTCGGAGAGTGTCGGCAAATTGACCGCAGAAACGTAGAGCGGAGCCAGACCACTTTCACCATTGCGTTCAATAACGCCTTGCACGAAATGACGACCACGCTCAACTTGCTGACGATTGATGTGTAGCCCGAGAAGTTTTTCAACAAAGACAGTTTCTTCGCCCGACTCAACACGACGGCGACGTGCGGCTTCGGCGATTCGCGAAGGATTACCGAGTACACGTGAACCGACTGCATCAGTCATGTGGTCGGACCAACCAATAATGAGGCCAAGTAAAGCATCAAGCTGTGGCTGCAGGCGGTTTTGTTCTTCAGAGCGAACGGCACCCAGCATGAGTTCTGGATCACTCAAAATCTTTTGCAGTGACCCCATGAGATCATTGGGATCGGCACTCTCGAGATTGGATAACTTGTCGGTGATCGCCGATGGATCAGGGCGAAAGGCCGCGATAAACGATTGCACCATGTCGTTCACGGCATCGCGAATATGAGTGATGCTGTACAACTGATGAACGACGAGTTCGCGGATAAGAGTCCACATCCGTACATCTTCAAGTGGCAGATCCCACTCTTTGGCAAATGCATCAACAGTTGACGGGACAATAGCGATTTCATTTTTGATAGGTCGTGGGAGAGGCAAGTCGTATTGTCCGAGAGATTTTTTCGCCAGGTGACCAACCATTGAACCGACTGTCATGCCCATAGTCATCGGGGCAATCATGTTGGTAATGCCCGCAAACATTGATGCAAAGGGATCGTTATCGGCTACTGATTCTGAGGAGTCGTTTTGCTGTGAACTGAGGGCTGTCGCCAACTGGGTGAATAGTGGCCGATAATCATCAAGTGTGCGTTGAGCCCACGCACCAGGCGTCACCATGATTGGTTCAACCGAACTTGCAGTGCTGACGTCACCAAGTCCGGTGATTTGATGAACGTGCATGCCCGCGATGCGCGCGAGATTGGCATATTCAATACGCACCAACGGATCAACATTAGGTTCAGTTTGACCATCGGTTGCGGTGATGAGAGCAACTTGACGAGCGGTATCCCATTGGATAGGACCTTGAGTACTAAACATTTTCATCATGTCGCCGAACATGGGCATATTGCCAAACATCTTGCCGAACATGTCGCCAGGATTATTTTCGGGGTTGGCGTCGTCGTCGCCGTCAGAATCAAATGGATTGGGGAAATCGCCAGACACATTGCGAGCATAGAACTAATTGCCAAGGTTTTTACAGCGCGTCAGGTGACGCTAATGTCGCCTATGTGACAATGTCTGCGACTTCGCTTGATGAACCAGGTTCTGCTGGGTCGCGACATTCTGATGGGTCGCCACTTGATGAATCCACGAGTGATGTGATCAGGGTTGTCGTGAGCGGAGGGCAGTGGCCACTCGGCCGGCGGGTCATTGAGATCCTCAAGGCTGATGGCGGTTTTGAAGTTCGCGAAGTCAACCAGAGCACCGACGTGATTGATGCCTCACTCGATGTTTTTATACACCTAGCCTCGGGTGATCACGATGCACTCGTTGAACGTCGTCGTAGCGCAGTGATTGGCACGCCCGAGCTGTTGCAAGCAGCGACTGTTCAAGGAGCCAAACACATTGTGTTGTTGTCTTCGGCGATGGTGTACGGAGCCTGGCCAAACAACCCCATTCCGTTGACTGAAGATACGGCACTGCGACCCGACTTCGGATTTGCTTTTGCACGACAGTTGGCCACGGTCGAACAACTCGTTGACGATTGGCGCGTATCTGGCGACGATCGAAGCACGACTGTTTTACGACCAGTCCTGGCAATGGCAGCCGACGGTGCATCAAGTTTAGTACGAGCGCTTGCAGCAGGTATGGGGGGACGTCTTGGTGAAGACGATGTACCAGCGCAGTTTTTGCATCTTGACGATTTGGCCGAGGCAGTCGTTTTGGCGACTCGCAAAAAACTAAATGGTGTCTACAACGTTGCGCCTGATGGTTTTGTACACAGTGCTCGAGTGCGCTCATTGTGGGGTATGGCACCGCGATTGCGGTTACCAGATCGGATGAGCGAAATTGTGAGCGACTTACGCTGGCGTTTTCAACGTGGCCCAATTCCTCCGGGTCTTCGCCCATATGTGCGTTCAACTTGGCTTGTTTCTAATGGACGACTGCGTGCCGAAGGTTGGACCCCGACTGTCACCAATGAGCAGGCATTTGTTGAGGGAACTGACGCCAAATGGTGGACAATGTTGACTCCGAAGCGAAAGCAAGAGATTGCTTTAGGAGCAATGGTTACTGGGATTTTTGCAGCAGCAATTACGGTGTTGGTTGCAGCGAGAAAATATCGTCGCTATCACTGAGCGCACTGATTTGCTTTTCAATACTCGGAATCGGGATAAAGCCAAGCACCTTATTGCTTTGTGTACATAGACCCACAAGCCGACCGCTTTGATCGACGACCGGAGCACCTTCGGCGAATGCCGAAATATCTATCTTGTTATCATCGCCTGATCGCAGAGTGATCATCATTTGATCTGAGGTTTCATCAATGATGAGTCGTTTAGGATTTTCAAGCAACACCGTCACAACTTGACCTGACATAAAACCTTGACTGTATTTAACTCCGCTTGTACGAGAGACAGTTCGGAGAAAGGTGAGCGGATCAAACTGTTGTTCAATTTGCAAGACTGCAATTCCGCTGTTTGGAAATATATGAACAAGGTTCGCCGTGTTGTTCGAATGATCGGGGAGTTCAACCGAGACTGTTTCAAGTTCACCAAGCGCTGCCACCGTTGTCACCAAAATTTGATTATTAAAAAGGATGATGCCCATTGCCGTTGAAGCGGATAAATGACTATCAACTGCCGCGACATGAAGGTCGGCGTTAGTGAGGGCGACGATGTCAGATGTGCTTTGGTGACCTGAGCGCGGGATGAGTACCAGCAGAAGTCCCGAGATCAAGATAGATCCGGCGATGCACGAAAAACCGACAAGCCCCCGTCCGCGTCGCCCGATATCAATTGGAGTGAGTGCCTGCAGGGTGACGGTGGCAAAGCCGACTTCGGAAGGATGACGCCACATGCGCTCATGGGGTGGTTGCGGGGCTGGGCTGTATGAATCGTCGGGATAGGCGTCGTCGGGGCCCGCTCCGAAGTCGTTGTCCATTCCCATAATGAGGCAGGTTAGTAAAGAATGCCGCAGAGTGGCACGCGCTCAAGCGTTCATGTTGGATGTAACCGCTACGCTCAAGATGTGCTCGTTGAGAAGTCCGCTGACGAATGGTTTGCCATCACCGACGAACCATTGTCGGTGGGTGAGTTGTACGACTGGGCGGTCCGTCCCGATTGTGGAGCCGTGGTGGTTTTTTCTGGGACTGTTCGCGATCATGCCATTGAAGACGGACAATTTCGCTCAGGTGTTGAATTTCTTGAGTACGAGGCGTACGCCGAAGAAGTGATTCCGCGGTTTCGCGCAATCGCAGCAGAAGCTCGTCAGCGCTGGAACGACCTCGGACGCTTCGCACTTGTCCATCGAGTGGGTCGGATTGAACTAGGTGAGTCATCGGTGATTGCCGTCGTATCGGCACCTCATCGCCCCGAGGCATTTGAAGCAGCACGTTTTGCCATTGATGCACTGAAGTCATCGGCTCCGATCTGGAAACATGAGACCTGGGATGGTGGAAGTGACTGGGGGACTGGAGCGACAGCGCCAGTTAATGCTTCGGAAGTTCGTTCGCCAGAAGGCGCCGGTCACTGATGGTCTATATATTGCTCGCAGTCGTGGTTATTTGTGTCGTGGTTTTTGCAGTACTTGCAACAAGCCGACGTACCCCTACAAGCAATGACAGCGTTGCAGATTTTCAACGTCACTTAAATGCGTTGTCTCCTGAAGCACGTCGACATACGGTGGAGAATTATCCCGTTGTGACGTCGCCAACCGAAGAAACTGAGGAACCAGACGATGGCGCGTGACCTTGCGATTGACTTAGGTACTGCAAACACTTTGGTGTACATGAAGGGTCGCGGCATTGTGCTGAACGAACCTTCCGTGATTGCCCTCAATCGTCAGACCGGTGAAGTACTCGCAACTGGTCACGAAGCGTGGCACATGATTGGCCGTACACCCGGATACATCGTTGCGGTACGACCGCTACGCGGTGGGGCCATTACCGACTTTGATGTCACCGAACGCATGATTCGTTTGCTGCTGCAGCGAGTTGGAGTCAGTCGCTTTACCCGCCCCAAAGTGGTTATTTGCGTGCCCTCGGCAATTACTGAAGTTGAGCGACGTGCGGTGACAGACGCGGCCCGTCGTGCTGGTGCCGCTGATGCTCAATTGATTGAACAACCGATGGCTGCGGCAATTGGTGCTCAGCTGCCGATTGACGAGCCAGTTGGCAACATGGTCATCGACATCGGCGGCGGCACGAGCGAAACCGCGGTCATCAGCTTGGGCGGCATCGTTGCCCTTGAAGCTGTTCGCGTCGGAAGTTTCGATATTGACAATGCAATTCAAAACTATGTCCGACGCGAACACGGTATTGCGATTGGCGAACGCACCGCTGAAGAAATCAAGGTGGCAATTGGTTCGGCCGCTCAGACGCCTGACGAAGTTGAAGCCGAAGTCAGTGGTCGCGACTTAATGATGGGTCTTCCGAAGACGGTTGTTCTGACGCCTGAAGAAATTCGCTATGCCATCGACGACGTCGTGTCACAGATTGTGCAGTCGGTTGTTCGATGCCTGGCAAAAGCGCCAGCCGAATTGGCGCAAGATTTCTTGACTCGCGGCATGTACTTGGTTGGCGGTGGCGGATTGCTGCGCGGACTCGCCGAACGTATTGAAACCGAAACACAAGTGCCGGTACGCATGTCGCAAATGCCGCTTGAGTCAGTTGTGCTTGGTGCTGGTCACTGTATTGAGAACTACGACGCATTGAAGCGTATGTTCATGGGTCAGCGACGTTAAATCAATCGTTACTGTTTTAGCCCGCAATGATCGGCACGATGAGGCCGTTCTGCGACAAAACCCACATTTCACCTTGAGCATCAGCCACGATTCCGACTGATCTTTCGACAGTTCCGAGATCAATGACGCCGCAGTTCTTGCGCTGATCATCAACGCAAAGCGCTTGAACCTTGCCCGTGCAATAGTCGGAGAAGATGTACCAGGTTCCAGTCACTGGAACCTGTGAGCCGCGATATACGACTCCGCCCGAAATTGAGCAGTTGTTATCGACATGTTCGTATTCGTAGACGGGTTCCACTGCGGTAAATGTTTCGTGAAGTGCTTGTTGATCAGGATTGAATTCATGCGAACCTTCGCGAGCACTCCAGCCAAAGCTGACACCTTGCACTTGATCAAAAGGCACGAC
>CAMDCI010000022.1 GCA_945889715.1 Bifidobacterium breve
TCAACTATGTATCGCATACTGAGATGAATGAGACCATCTGCTGTCCCCAAAGCCTGACCAGCCCGTACGGCCACTCCCGACTTCACAGTGGGGTCACGTATGAGACCACCGACCGTCACCACCACATCGGGACCGAAACCCGATTTTGGATCTGGGTCAATCGTCACGAACTGTTGGCCAACCACCATTCCGGCGAACGTGATGTGTCCCGCCACTGGTGCAATGACCTCGCGACCCTCGGTCTGCTCAAAGTCAATCGTTCGGTGCCCGGCGCAAAATTCGCACGAAGGTTCAACGTACGGATATGCCACTGCCCCATGAACGGGAGGAATCAAACAATTGGCGGCAACGAAAAAGGCAAGAAGAGTCACCAATCACTGTGCGCCATCACGATCGCGTTGCGGTGAGCAGACTTGACGAACAGATCAACGGAATTAAACGCCGGCGGCTGACATGCGAGCCCGCAACATGATGATCGCCTTCGAGTGAATTTGTGACACTCGGCTTTCGGTCACCCCGAGCACCGAACCAATTTCGGCCAAGGTCATGCCTTCGTCGTAATACAGCGCAACTACCGTGCGTTCACGCTCGGGCAAACCACGAATTTCTGAACGCATCGTTTGCCGCAACTCTTGATCTTCAACAATTGCGTCCGGTCCCTGATCGGGCGACGCTGGCAACTGCCGTTGCTCACCATCTAAGCCACCACCCACAACATGGTCAAGCGGACCAACGTTTGCTACCGAAATTGTCGATAACCACTTGTGCAACTCATCGTTGTCGATACCAAGTTCGGCGCAAATTTCTTCATCAGTTGGTGCTCGTTTAAATTGATTACCTAACTTCGCGACCGCTGTTTCGATTTGACGAGAACGTGAACGCACTGAACGCGGCACCCAATCAAGTGCTCGCAATCCATCAAGGATGGCGCCTTTAATACGCGGCACCGCAAAAGTTTCAAATTTGAAACCGCGACTCGGATCAAATCGATCAACGGCATCCATCAGACCAAAGACACCCGTGCCATTGAGTTCGCCGGTGTCAATACCTGCGGGCAAACCAGCAGCAACACGACCAGCGACGAATTTGACAAGAGGTGAATAATGCACGATCAATTGATCACGTGCGGCTTCGTCACGATCTTCAACCCAACGTGTCCACGCGCGATCAATAGCCGGCGTCGTACGCGACGGTTTCTCTTCTGGCGCATCCAGGTTGTCGGAGTTAATGTCGGGCTCGGTCATGTTGTCGAAACGGTGTCAAGTCGGGGTAAAAGTGGCTACAAATTCGGACCACTAGGCCCGAGGATGAGTACTTGTATACACCGACCGTAGACGCTCTTTACTGACGTGCGTGTATCGCTGGGTCGTGGCTACATCGCTATGGCCTAAAAGTTCTTGAACCGACCGCAGATCGGCCCCTCCATCAAGTAAGTGGGTGGCATACGTGTGGCGCAATGCATGAGGGTGCGTGGGATTGACCGAACGCTCGTCGAGAACCCGTCTGACGTCACGGGTTCCGAGTCGCCTGCCATGAGCATTCAAGAACAGGGCGACCCCTGATGCCTCTCCCACTACCTCGGATCGCGACTTCAACCAATCGTTCACGGTCTCGATAGCGGCAAGCGACATCGGAACTCGCCGCTCTTTGCCACCCTTACCCCATACCGTGACCACGCTTCGTTTGCGGTCGACGCTGTCAATATCAAGGTTGCAGAGCTCGCTCACGCGCAGGCCGCTTCCGTACAGCACTTCAAGCAAAGCATCATTACGTCGACGTCGCCACAAGGGTTCGCTTTCGTCAACCTCAATTGGTTCTAACAAAGTCTGCAGTTCTGGTCCGTCAAGAACTCGAGGTAATCGACCTTCTCCCGCTGGCGCGCGCAACGCGACTGCCGGATCAATCTCAACTAAACCAGTGCGGCGAGCCCATGAAAAATAGCGGCGCAAGGCAGAAGCTTTACGCGCAATGCTGCGCTTGGCATATGAACGAGTTCCGAGATATGCCAAGTAACGGCGCAAGATCAAACGATCGACTTGGGCTGGCGCATCGGCCAAACCTCGTTCAGCCCATTCAACAAAATCAACAAGATCGCTGCGATATGCCGCCAGTGTGTTTTCGGAAACCGATGTCAACGAACCAATGAAGTCATCGACTCCCCAAGGCGTACTGATCGGCTGCTTCACATCTTCAGAGTACTGAGTTGATATGACTCTTATCGGGCACCAATTCGCTCAAACCAGCCAGCCGTGCACATGAGCCAGCCATGCGCTTCAAGTCGACCAAGACTCACCGCGACGTCACCAAAGGACATCGCTAACTTCTCGTCAGCCAACCGAGCGAAATCATTCAGTGTGAGCGGATCACTTGTGATGAGATTCAGAACTTCAGAGTCGGGCCACAGTGGTGGTTGCCGAGAATCGAAACTTGGCACTTGTCGACGAGTGTCAAGACCAAGAGCTATCAATACATCGTCGGGCTCGATGGCAACCAATGCTCCATCGCGTATCAGCATGTTCGTTCCTTGCGCAGCTTTTGTTGAAGTTGCACCAGGCACTGCCATCACAGTGACGCCTCGATCAAGTGCTTCGCGCACTGTAATTAACGAGCCTCCATCAAGGCGAGATTCAACAACCAAGAGAACTTCGCTCAACGCGGCGATGATTCGATTGCGTAATGGAAATCGATATGGCAATGGTCCGGTACCAGGAGGATTTTCCGATAGCAGCAAGCCTTGCTCACCAACCTCTTTCCATAACCCGTGGTGTTCTCGTGGATAGACCACATCAAGGCCCGTGGCGACCACTGCAACTGGCCCAGCATTTATTGAAGATTCACTATGCGCTGACAGCACTCCACGGTGCGCCGCCGCATCAATGCCGCGGGCCAAGCCAGAGACCACTGCGACACCATTTTGCGATAACACTTTGCCGAACTTGTAAGCCATCGTTCGACCATGCTCAGTTGCATTGCGCGTGCCAACAATTCCGACTCGTCGTCGATTGAGTAGATCAAGGTCACCTCGCGAGTACAACAAGGGGGGAGGGTTCTGATCGTCGTTCAATATGTCCGGATAATCGCCACGTCCGATGATGTGTAAGTCCATGGTTGAAAGAGATTCGGCAAGCTCTACCGAGTCACGGATGGCTTGGCACCACACATCCCCAAGCGTGCGCGCGACCGTCTTGGAACAACGTGTTGTCAATAGCGCGTGAATATTCGGCGGAATATCAACCAGGGGAATATCAACCAGTGGCGCATGACGATCGGTTGACCATTCACGCAATACCGCAACAACTACGCCGGGTTCTCCAAGCGACAGCAAGGTTCGAATACGTTTTGGTGTCATCCATGGCAACATGGCGAGTCGAGTCGCAGCCTCTTTTGGCGAATCATGAGGCATCGTTAGATTGCTTGCCGCAAATCATCGCCACGACGAGGAGCAATCCGTGCGCGCAATGCCAACGCCGCAGCAATATGTCGATCAGTCAGCGGACCTTCGTACACTTCGCGATCGGCCAAGGTTCGGGCGACACGTCGCACTCGATGAAGGCCGCGCCCGGTGAGGCGTCCAATTTCGAGCTCATACCGCAACAAATTCATACCCGAATCAGAAACTGGGGCGAATTGTTCGAGTAATTGACCCGAAAGCCGGGCGTTCAACATCCCCTGTCGCTCAAGTGCGATTGACTGCGTGCGTAGAACGCGCGTGGCAACAGATTCTGTGTTCTCACCCAATTCACTACCAAGTAATTCTTCAACACCTGGACGATGTACCAAAACGCGTACGTCAAAGCGATCAAGAAATGGACCATTAAATCGTCGCCGGTATTTTGCAAGCGCAGCCTCGTCACATTCACATGAACCAGGCGCACCTCCGCCACACGGACATGGGTTGGTGGCACCGATCAATGTGAATCGTGCTGGCAACGACACTCGGGTATTCGCCCGCGCAACTCTTACCACCCCTTCCTCAAGCGGCTGACGCAATCCGTCAAGTGTTGATGGTGCAAACTCGCCCAATTCGTCAAGGAACAAAACTCCCCCATGCGCCAATGACACTTCACCTGGGCGCATTGACGCTGACCCGCCTCCCACGATTGATACTGCGCTTGCCGAATGGTGTGGCATGCGAATCGGCGGACGTGTGACAAGACCGTTGGGTGGAAGTTGTTCACCGGCTGCGGATCGAATCATCGTTGCTTCAAGCGCAGTCTGATCATCTAACAGCGGCAAAATTCCTGGCATGCGTTGGGCCAACATCGTCTTTCCCGAACCAGGAGGTCCGACAAGCAAGAGGTGATGTCCGCCACTCGCTGATAGTTCAAGACCGAGACGAGCCGCCGCTTGACCACGAACATCAGATAGGTCAGGAGTCTTCTCCGTGATGTTCTCGGCTACTTTGAGATCGCTGATATCGGGCCACGCCATATTGCCAACAAGGCATTCGGCAACTTGGCGCAATGTTTGCGCAACTCGCACCGAAGGAGGGTGAGCAATTCGCGCTTCAGCGATATTGCCCGCAGGCACGATGACACCGCTCAATGGCTTGATCGAAGGCATTGAGTAGTCATTGTCATTTTCATGTGTCGAACTCTCGTCACGAAGCGCCATCACCATCGGCGCAACGCCGCTCACGGCACGAACTCGACCATCAAGTCCAAGTTCGCCAATAAATGCCCAACCTTCAGCACATTCTGCAGGCAGTTGTTCATCGCTGATGAGCAATGCAATGGCAATCGCAAGGTCAAGAGCGCTCCCCACTTTCTTGTGAGTTGACGGAGCAAGGTTTAAGGTGATTCGACGACTCGGCCAATAAAAACCACTCGTCACAATGGCCGCCCGCACCCGATCTCGGGCCTCACGACAGACATCATCGGGACGCCCCAAAATCGTAAAACCGGGTAGCCCAAGCCCAATATGTGTTTCGACGATGACTTGACAGCCAGTCGCAGCAACAACGCTTGCAGTACGTACCGCAGACAACATGATTCCCTCCAAAATGATTGACGGCAGAGATTTCTGCTTGAGACAGTGTGGGAATCACCTTGTTTTCACGGTGAACGGCGTCGTGACATAACTCTGCAGTGGAATTCTGAGAGACTGTGACTTCATGAATTTCGCCAGCCATCTTCGAAAAGTTCTGGCGACTTCTGGATGTGTTCTTGCGTTGACCACATTGAGTGTTGCTTGCAGCGATACCGAACACAGCGGTGCCAACTTTTGCGGCAAATTAGAAAAGCAATTACCCGGACTCACGGGTCCGCTGACCGCCACATCTGACATCAGAGATTTACTGAGTCGCTATCAGAGTTTGGCCAAGATCTCACCACTCGCCATTGAAGCCGACTGGAATACTGTCACCGATCTCATCAAACAGGCTGCCGAAGTCGATCCCGAGGACCCGCTCAGTCGCCAAGAACTTTCTGACGCGGCGTATCAAGCCGAACGACCAGCGCGCAATATTGCAACGTGGGTTGAATCAACGTGTGGTTTAGCGATGCCTGACGTGATTGGACTTGAGGGCAGTATCGCCCCAGCGACAACTGTTGCGCCGTAGCGCAAATGGCTCAGCGAATTTCGCCGCGCTTCAAAATCACTTTGTCAACTAAACCGTATTCTTGACCCTGTTCAGCGGTGAACCAGCGATCGCGTTCAGCGTCAGCCTGAATGCGCTCAAGAGTTTGACCCGAGTGGAAAGCAGTGAGTTCGGCCATGCGGAGCTTGGTGTAGCCCAGCTGCTCTACCTGAATCGAAATGTCGGTAGCCTGACCACGCAAACCTGCGAGGGGCTGGTGCATCATGATGCGGGCATTCGGCAGCGTGTAGCGCTTACCTGTCGTTCCGGCGGTCAACAAGAATTGACCCATGGAAGCAGCAAGACCCATGCACACGGTTGCGACGTCGCAGCTGACGAATTGCATGGTGTCGTAGATGGCCATACCTGCAGTCACTGAACCACCAGGGCTGTTGATGTACAACCAAATATCGGCCGCAGGATCTTCGCCTTCAAGATAAAGCAACTGAGCACAGATTTGGTTAGCCATGTCGTCATTGACATCGGTGCCCAACATGATGACGCGATTCTTCAAGAGTCGGGTGAAGATGTCGGCACGGCCAGCGCCGTCGCCGGAGTCAAGTCCCATGGGAGTAGTTGCATCAAAAGTCATACGACGAGACTACCTCTCGGTATGACACAATGTCGGAGTGGCAACACCTGAAAAATTCACACCAAATGCGGACGACCTGATCCTCAATAATCAGAAGTTTTCGGCGAATTTTCCCGATCGTGGACTCGCCCTGGCCCCAAAGCGCCATTTGGCCATCGTGGCGTGCATGGACAGCCGCATGGACATTTTCCAGATGCTCGGACTCGCCCACGGCGATGCCCACATTATTCGCAATGCTGGCGGCGTGGTGACCGACGATGTCATTCGTTCACTGGTTCTCTCCCAACGTCGTCTCGGCACTCAAGAGGTGATCTTGATTCACCACACCAATTGCGGTCTACACAACGTTGAAGAAGACGATTTCAAACACGAGATCGAAGATGAATGTGGAATCCGTCCTTGGTGGGCACTCGAATCATTCCGTGACCCATATAAGAGCGTCACGCAAAACATGAAACGCCTAGCGATGAGTCCGTTTATCAAACACAAAATGCATATTCGCGGTTTTGTGTACGACGTCGAAGATGGCCTTCTGCACGAAGCCCCTAACGCCTAACGCCCGACAGCACCACTGCCACTCGTGCGGTGTTCGAGAGTTCGTTACGAATTGACAAAAGGCCGGCGACCCCTGCGGTTCCGGTTGGGCTCGCATCAATCAATGTCGTTTCAGGTGCGACGCGCGATGCCTCGACAACATGTGATTCTGAGGCGACCACAACTTTGCCTTTCGTCCGTTGAATCTGCGCAATATCGGCAACCCAGTCGTATGTTTCGTCATCAAGGATTCCGTCAGCCAAAGAAACTGGCTCGTTTTCCCAGGCCCACATGTGCTTCGTCCAATGTTGCGTGGGATTCACATCTGATTGCGCGGTATTCCAGGCTCGCGATAACGGCGCACAACCTTCGGTTTGCACCGCAACCAAGGGTGCACTGATTCCTGCCTCGCTCAGCCCGCGCGATAATGATGCGGCAAATGCACCGCCGCCAACTTGCACAAATACAGCATCAAGTGCAGTGATATTTTCTTGCGCAAGTTGCTGAGCCATTTCCCAGCCAATGGTTCGCCCACCATCAAGACATAAAGCATTTTCGGGACCCTGCACACTGAAAGGAATCGATCCGTTGTTCACTGCCTCACGAAATCTCAAAACGGTTGGGTCACCAGGAGGATCTTGGCTTTGACGAGCACATCGGTTAATACGGGCTCCAAGTGAAGTGAGTGTTTCAACGACGACGCCTCCGGCCCATTCTGGAATGAAAACGTCAATCGGCCATTTCGCGGCTGCCGCCAAAGTGGATGCCGCTATCGCTGCATTGCCACACGAAGAGATGGCGAGAGTTGGCCGTAACGCGGTGTTGGCCCAGGGCGCGATACCTAATTCTTCGGCAACGAGAAGGTGCAGAAGAATTGACATCAAATGTCGAGCCTTCTGACTTCCTGCAACATTGCGGGTTTCATCCTTGACCCAAATCCCGCCTGGAGATTCAAATGACAGGTGATTGCTAAAAGCAGATTGAAACAACATTGGAGTTGTCGCAAAACCTACGCCGCCGATTTTTGCAATCTCGTCGTCAACACTTTGAACAAGCGCTATTGCTCGCTCATCGCTCATACCTCGGGCTTGAGCGAATTGCCACCACATCATGTTGCGACGAAGCGCAATGAATGGATTGTGATGGCTTTCCACAACATGCTCATCGTTCTCGTCGATCAATAAAACATGACGTCGATCACCTTTTTCATGTGGACAACGCCACGGTGCAAACGTGTCGACCGAAACAGTTTCGGTACACGTTGCACACGTGAATCCAGACATGTTGCGACGTCAGCCTTTGGCGACGCGGGCATTGAAGTCGGTGATCATTTCATCCCACACTGGCAAATAACGACGGAGGCCACGCCAGAAAGACTGATCGCGACGGGCTTCGAACAATTCAAACGGCGTGCCCTGCTGTTCAACCCAGGTGTAGTAACCCAAGTTGAAGATGCGGTTGCGATCACGCTCGGTGCATTCGATCATGTCTTCAGTTGTCACATGGCCAAAATGGCGGCCAAATACTTCGGCTGCATCAACATCGGTCATTTCGCCATTGAAACGCTCAGCGAGAGTGGAAACGCGCGAACTTGGGTACAACGCACCACCATCGGTAGCAACCGTGATCACTGCTTCATCTGGACCAAGGTTGAGCAACTTCGATGTCTTGATCGCGGCAAGCGTGTTGCAGATTGACGAGAAGCCAAAGTGCGCGAGTGCATCAATAAGTTCGGCCGACAAGCCTTTTTTCTCAGCCAGATAGGCGCGACCTGCAGGCGTATTGAAGAGAACATCAAGCTCATCAGTTGCACGGTCGCTGATTCCGCAGATGACATCGCTATTCGTGATGTTGTGAATCAATGGAATGTGCTTGTCGCCAATTCCTTGGATGTTGTGTTCACCAAATCCATTTTCCAGCATGGTCGGACATTCGAGCGCTTCAACGGACACAATTTTTGCGCCGTAATCATCTTTCAAACGATCACCAGCAGCAATGGTTCCGGCTGATCCAGTTGCCGACGTAAACGCAGCAAGCGAAATGTCGCGGCCAGCCTTCTTCATTGAGTCACGCACGGTTTCGAATACATGACCTAACGCACGACCCGTGACTTCGTAATGTCCGAGGTGATTTGAGAATTCACAGAATTGATTAAAAATGAAGTTCACTGGGTCTTTATCAAGTTCGTTGCACGCGTCATAAATTTCTTTAACGTTGCTTTCGGTTCCCACAGTCTTGATGACATCCTCGGCCGGGTTTGCACACCACTGGTCGAGCCAATCAAAACGTTCTTGACTCATGCCTGCTGGCAAAATCGCTACACCACGACAACCCATGATGCGGCTGATCGCCACTCCGCCACGCGCATAGTTTCCGGTTGACGGCCAAATGGCACGGTGATAAGTCGGATCGAATTGACCAGTCACAACTCGCGGGGCGAGAACCGAATACGCGGCCAACACTTTGTGCGCCGTGATCATCGGAAAGCGATCACCGAAAACAACAATGATTGGGTTCGCCACGCCAGTGAGCGATGACGGAAGCACAACATGATTGGGAACGTTGACGCGATTCCCAGCGAGATCGTTGTACCAATGCACGCGCCATAGGTTGCGGGCATCGGGTCCCTGTGGATTCGCATCGCCCACGATTGTCGGATCAACCGACGCAGGATTCGCCATTTGAGCAAAGGTGGGCAGCACAATGCCCTGTTCACGGAATCGGGCGACGCTGTTCGAGAGGGCCTTTGGATCAACGACTCGGTCGGCTAGACCGAATTGGTTTTCAAGGGCGGCGATTGTCTCAGAACTCACGGAGGTGATGGTCACCTTTACAGTTTGTCAAAGAAACTGACCTTCGCACGGTCTTGCCACTAGATCATCGACACATCATCCGGGTAATTTTCCAAGTAACTACTTGCGTTATTCAGATATCCTGCCCAATGTGGCAACCGGGCACACCAAACAACGCATTATTGAGCACCTGCAGGTGGTCCAAACCTCAACAGCCCCAGAAATGGCTCGAATGTGCGACGTCACCGATGCCGCCATGCGCCAACACCTCGAACAGCTAGAAAACGAAGGCCTGGTACTCCGAGATTCCCAACCCAACACTGGCTCAAGCCGAGGGCGTCCGGCAGTGCATTGGGTGTTGAACCCCGACCAGTTGCAAAGTATTTCTGACAGTTTCCCCGAGACCTTCCCCGATCGCCACCACGATCTAGCGGTCGACCTTCTCCAGGGAATCACCGAATCGTTTGGCTCTGAAGCGATCCAGTCGGTTTTGAACCGTCGGGGTGAGCGTTTAGCAAAGCACTACCAAATACTCTTGGCTGATCTGCCACTAGCCGAGCGCGTCGAACGACTCGCAGTTGCGCGAGACGCCGAGGGATACCGCGCCGAAGCCAGCGTTGCCGCCGACGGAAGTCTTCTTTTGACCGAACACCATTGCGCAGTCGCCCAAGCCGCTGCCGCATGTGCAGGGATATGCGAATCAGAACTTGTGGTTTTTCGTACTGCACTTGGGCCAGATACGACCGTTGAACGCGTGCAATTTGCACCAGCCGGAGACGGCCGGTGCAGTTATCGCATCAGCCCTCGATGATCTCGGAGATCTGCATCACTGGCGTGATATTGGTGTAGTTCGCTACATCAGCCATGACGTCACCGGTTAAAGGCGATGCCATTGCACTCTGAAAGACCTCAAGCGAATCAAAGGTCATATGTACAGCAGCTTCGTACGGTCCGTTGATGACCTTGTCGATTTGGGTGCCGACCGGGCTCCACGCCTTGGCCACCAAGGGCACATGGGTGGTGCGGTAGTAATCGTGATTGAAGGTTGAACCTTCGCCTGATGGGTAGAGAACAGATACGCGAATCATGAGTGCGACCGTACTACTTCCCCACCAGTTGCCCGTAGTCTTTCTACCGCTAACACGACTTTGCGGGCGTGGCGAAACTGGCAGACGCGCAGGATTTAGGTTCCTGTTCCGAAAGGAGTGTGGGTTCAAGTCCCTCCGCCCGCACTCGAACACCCGCTAGAACAGTGTCATGACTCAAATCGTCGACCTGCCTACTCCGGCGCTCATTGTTGACCGCCGTAAGTTTGACGCCAATGTGGCATTAATGTCCGCCGTTCGACCTGGCCTCACGTTGCGCCCACATGTCAAGGCTCACAAGTCGACTGCGCTCGCCCACGAACTTGCCAAAGTTGGGCACACCGCGTTCACGTGCGCTACTCCCCGCGAAATCATCGGCATGGCACAAGCCGGCCTTGGATCAGATTTGTTGCTCGCCAATGAGACAGTCGACGTCCAACGATTGCGAGCGATGGCGGCGTTGCAAGATACGGCTCGAATCACTGTGGCGATTGATTCTGAAACCACTGCAACTTTGGCTGCCGAATGTGGAATCAGAGATGTATTGATTGATGTGAATGTAGGAATGCCGCGATGCGGAGTTGCACCTGAACTTGCTGCCGCGCTTGCGTCTTTCGCTGTATCCCTCGGACTCAATGTGCGCGGAGTGATGGGATATGAGGGCCACTTAATGGCAGTTGCTCATCGCGATGAACAACGCAGCAAAGTTCGTGCCGCAATGGGTTTACTCGTTCAATGCTTTGATGAAGTTCGTGCTCAATGTGGCGATGATTGCACGATTATTTCTGCGGGCGGCACTGGAACGTTCGATTTGTACGATCCGTCCGACCCTGTACTTGCGCGAGTCAATGAGGTGCAGGCTGGAAGCTATGCATTGATGGATTCGCATTACGGATCTCTCAATCTTCCGTTTGAACAGGCGCTATACGTTGTCGGGACTGTGATTTCGGTGAGTGATGGTTGGGCTGTGATTGACGTCGGTTTGAAATCGTTGGGCATGGACCACGGAAATCCAACGATTGATGGAGCGAGCGTGTGGTTCTGCAGCGATGAGCACATCACGTTTTCCATGAAAGACGGCCGACCACTTCCTAGCATCGGAAGTCGTGTCTTGGTTCAACCCGCTCATGTCGATCCGACGATCGCTTTACACGAAGTGATGCATGTCGTCGATCAGATCCCGATGATCGGTGTGTTGTCAAGAGAAACGACAACCGGCGAAATAGAGAAGGGCGCAACAATCACCGAAAGACAAGTGATCGACGTCTGGCCAGTCAACCTCCGCCACTGGTAACCATGCCTTTTCCGCCACTTTGGAATCTCGCTGCCGCTAGGCGGCAGCGAGATTCCAAAGTGGCGGAATTGGGGGGTAGGGGTAGGGGTAGGGGTGGGGTTAGCGGGCGAGGACGGTGTAGGTGTCGGTGCCGGACTTCAAAACGGTTCCCGGCACCGCCCCATTGGCCACACCGTTCTCCACAATTGTCACGCCATTCACGAGAACACGCTTCACGCCAAACGATCCCGCAGTCAATCGCGACGAGTTCCCCGGCAAGTCAGTCACCAGCATCGCGTCTTCAGATCCGATTTCGTCAGGATTGAACACCACAACATCGGCACACGCACCCTCACGCAATTCACCGCGGTCGACTAGGCCAAACAATTTTGCTGGTTGAGAGGTCATCATCTTCACTGCGAATTCAACGGGCACCAATTTGCGCCCACGAATACAGTCGGCCAACCAACGAGTCGGGTACGGAGCCCCGCACATGCGGTCTAAGTGGGCGCCGGCATCAGAGCCACCGATCATTGCTCGTCCGTCCTGCCACAATTCGGCACGCATTCTCCACGATTCAGCATCATCGTCTTGTGGGGTCGGCCACAGAATCGTTTTCAATTCATCGGCGATCACAATGTCGAGCAAGGTTCCGAACGAACTTGCGCCTCGCTCAATTGCGATATCGCGAACGGTTCGACCTTTCAAACCTTCGTTCGCTGCCGAATAGGTATCGCCAATGACATAATCGCCCCAATCGGCCAAACGACGGAACACACCCGCAGCTTGCGACAAACTATTTTCGAGCATACGCACTCGGGTGTCTGGATCTTGCAACCGCTGAATTCGTTCAGCCAATGGAACGCCCAAGATTTGTTGCCAACCTGGCAACAACCACAAGCCACAGAAGCTTGAGAAGCTCATGTTCATGGGTACTTGCACGGGCATCGTGAGGGCAACAACCTTGCCACCCAATTCAATTGAGCGATCGTAGGCCGAAATTTGTCGCGGCACTCGATCGGCCTCACGTGAATCAACGGTCAAAACGTTCCAGTTCATTGGGCGATTTGCCGCAGCACTCATGAGTCCGAGTAGTTCAATTTCGTCGTCGGCAAAACGATCTAAACAACCAGGAACAATTCCTTCAAGCGTCGTTCCTTCGTGCAAACCAACTTCTTCACACAGTGCAATCAATTCATCGTGGGTTGCCCAACGACTTGCGACAGGCTCGCCATCACCATCACTGTGTGATGTGCTGTTGGTAAATGAAAAACCTAAGGCGCCCGACTTAATTGACTTGGCCAGTTCGGCACGCATGCCACCAATGTGTTCTTTCGATGCTTCAGCGCCTACAGCAGCGGGCCCCATCACATAGCGACGAATTGCGCAGTGGCCCACCAGAAAGCCAGCGTTGACCGAAATATTTCCTTCAAGTCGGCCCAAGTATTCGGCGAAAGATTCCCACGACCAATCGGTGCCGTTTTCAAGTGCGGCCAACGGCATGCCCTCAACCTTCGACATCATCTTGCGCAAATAATCGGCATCGCCAGGAATCAGTGGAGCCAAAGTGAATCCACAGTTGCCACCAATAATCGTCGTCACGCCGTGAACACTTGACGGGCTCGCCGTTGGGTCCCATAAAAGTTGAGCGTCGTAATGGGTATGCGGATCAACAAATCCGGGAGTCACGATGCAACCCGTTGCATCAATCACTTCAGCTGCGTCTTGCTCGACGACTCCGATTGCGACGATGCGCCCGTCTTTGATACCAATATCGGCAACACGCGATGGCGAACCCGTTCCATCGATCACTGTTCCGCCACGAATCACTTTGTCGAGCATGTCCAACCAACTTTCTGCAAGAACTATCCAGGCGCCCTATAGCGGTCAGTGTCAACCCCCACAAAAGCGGTCATCAAACCCCGAAGAAATGGAATCTGACGGTGTGTCAGATTGTAGCCTTGCCATGGCATTCGTGCCGTGGCGAGTCCGCACCTAGGGGGAAATATGTCCAGTTCAGGTTCAGCAGTTGACAAGACGTACAAGATGCTCATCGGTGGCCAATGGGTGCTTGGCGACGAGGGCACGACCCCCATCATCAACCCCGCAACTGAAGAAATCGTGGGTTACGCCCCCGAAGCGTCAGTCGCTCAGGCCGAAGCCGCCGCCCAAGCCGCCCAAGATGCTTTCCCCAAATGGTGGCGTACTCCTCCGGCCGAGCGCGCTCGCCTTTTGCAAGCCCTCGCCGACACCTTGCGCGAACGCCAAGGTGATCTTGTTCCGTTGATCATTAGCGAAACCGGCGCCACCGCAATGGTTGGTTCGCGCATGCAAGTTCCCGTCGCCATCGAACGCTTTGAGCGTTACGCCAAGAGCGCAGCACGCAGTCTTGATATCGCTCTCCCGCCATCAGCAATGCAGGCAACTCCGCTCGCAGCCGGTGGTCTCATCAGTGGCGTTGTTCATCGTCAGCCAGTCGGCGTCGTTGCTTGCATCTCGCCCTACAACTTCCCCTTGGTCAACATGGCCGGCAAGATTGCTCCCGCTCTTGCGGTTGGTTGCACAGTTGTCATGAAGCCTGCTCCGCAAGATCCGCTCGCTGTGATTGAACTTGCCGAAATCATGCACGAGGTCGGGTTCCCGCCCGGAGTTGTCAACATCATCACGTCATCAAGCCCGGCTCCTGCCGCAGCACTCACAACAAGTCGCAACGTTGACATGGTCTCATTCACTGGTTCAACCGGAGTCGGCGTGCGCATTATGGAAGCCGGCGCCGCAACAATGAAGCGTCAATTGCTTGAGCTCGGCGGCAAAGGTGCCGGACTTGTTTTGCACGACGCCGACATCGCGAAAGCAGTTGGTGCAATTCAAAGCGTGTGGGCTTTCCACAGTGGACAAATCTGCACAGCGCCAACACGAGCCATTGTTCATCGCAGTCGCTATGACGAACTTGTCGCTGCATTGGCAAATGTTGCTCCCAACTTAAAAGTTGGAGACCCGACGGCCATGGACACGTTGGTCGGTCCCGTTATTTCAGCGGCTCAACGCGGCCGCATCGAAAGCTATATCCAGGCCGGCGCCGATGAAGGCGCAGAAATCATCGTTGATGGTCGTCGTCCAGCGCATATGGAACGCGGCTTCTATGTCGCACCAACATTAATTGCTGGTTGCACGTCAACGATGACCCCCGTCCAAGAAGAAATCTTCGGACCAGTAGTCGTCGTCGTTCCATTCGATGATGAAGAAGAAGGCATTGCAATTGCCAACAGCACCGAATTCGGCCTGTACGACTACGTGTTCTCGCAAGACTCAGATCGTGCTTACAAGATTGCTCGTCAACTGCGCAGCGGCAATGTTGGCATCAACTCAGCCCAACGAAATCATGATGCCCCATTTGGTGGCTTCAAGATGAGCGGTGTTGGTCGTGATGGTGGCGACTTCGGAATGCTGTGCTACACCGAAATGCAATCAATCATTTGGCCTGGCTAGTTTTCCTGTCACAAGTGGTGACCCTCGAGCGTTATCACCAACATGAAAGTAACCAGCATCCCAGTCCTCGTCCTTCTAGCATGCGTCACTTCTGCTTGCTCCGGCTCTTCCGACTCTTCAAATCCCTCGTCACCCACCAACCAAGAAGAGGTGTCAATCCCGGGATCGCCTGATACCGACAGCACCACGACTTCGGCGCCGATCGTCGTCAACGGAGAACCAATGTCGGCCTTCATTGGGGGTATCGCCGCACTTCCGGCGAATATTGGCGAGATCACTGATGTATCGCTTCGATTCCCATGCAATGACTTCGGTAACGAACCCATTGATTCTTACACCATGGCCGGACATGCGTTCGCACGATGTCCAGCTCTTGACGGTGGCGCAATTTTCACCTCACTATCTAGCAACTTCACCTACAACGAATTCCCATCGATCGCATTTGACGATTTCCCGGTCGAATCTTTTGCACCCTCCGCTGCGATTAATACCGATCAGATCTGGACCGTGAGCCCCGAAGGCATGATCGTCTATTTCGTCAAGATGGTGGGCCCGGACAAGGTTGAAGTTGGAGTTTCTGGTACGGCCAACATGATCTACGTGGGCATCGCCACGATCAAAGCGGGAGAAACAGCTTGGACGATTGCAACATTCCAAGAATTTGCAAGTAGCGACTGGCGGACCGACCACGACTCCGTGTACCTGAGAGAAGTGGTTCGTAACGATACGCCGCTCGTCAGTTACTACCAGGACGGGCTTCCAGCGACCGCTGCACTCGGGCGCGACGGTTCAATTCTCTGGTCTGGGATCTCAGATGTCTCTGAATACCCCCTGCATCTGAACAGCGCCTTCTCCACAATCGTCGGATTCAGCGGAGAGGCAGATGGTAGAAACTGGATATACGGTTTCCTGGACCCGCTGACCGGCAACTACGAGAACATCAACCCTGCGTATGATTGCGACTCATCGGTAAACACCCAATCCGACCCTTGCGTTTCCACACTGGTTGCATTCGAAAGTCACATTCCGTCAAACGGACAAGTCTTAATGTTCGACAACCCTGGGATTTTCGGCAAGGACCGCGACTACTCAAACTTTGTTACTGGTGAGACGATCACCAATAACTATGTGCGACTCCCCGAATCCTCACGCCTCACTGCTGGCAGTGAAGGCACGTGGAGAAAACATCTCGAATGTGAAGTGAGCCGCTTTTTATGCGAACAAGGGTATGCCAGTAACGACCTCACGACATACATAACTCCCTCGGGACAGACGTTCACATGGGATCGCCCGCTAGCCGCAACCGTCAGGGACAACGCGCTCTTCGTTGAGTTCTTGAGTGGGCTTTTCTACATAATCGGCCCCAACGGCGAGGAAGTAACTCAAGGCCAAGACACCAGAATGTCCCCTACAAAAAAACATTTTACGATGGACGACAAATACCTACTCTTTGCTTCGTCGGATGACTGGTCTGTCATCCGCGTTAGTTAACCGACCATGTATCACTGACACTTCTGCACAACGTTTGTTGCGAAATCATCAATAAACGGTTTATAGGCCGCGGACATTTCGACGAGGCCAGCATGGTCGCCGGCTGATGGATTACCAAGCGCCCACGGCATACACAGCGTTCCGGTCATACCCATTTCTTCTTCGGCGCGCTTATATAAATCGGCAGTCGGCATCGCATATAAACCGCAAATGATTTCAAAGTTGTCGTTTTCACGTCCGTACTCACGCAAGTAGCCCTTGAGTTTGTCGATGTATATCTTCGCTTCTTCGACTGGGTACGCATTTCCAATCCATCCGTCTCCAACTTTTGCTGCACGCTTGAGTGCTGCATCGGTATGTCCTCCGATATAGATCGGAATTCTCGAAGGAGGCGATGGTTCCATCGTGATCGCGGGAATGTCGTAGTACTCCCCGTGGAATTCAACCCAACCGCCACCCCACATTGCCCGCAAGGCCTCTACCATTTCGGTCAGTCGCTTACCGCGATTCGAGAAGTCTTGACCTTGTAGGTCAAATTCTTCCTTCATCCAGCCAGCACCAGCACCTAAAGCCACACGGCCATCTGACAAAACCGAAGCCGTCGCAATTTCTTTAGCGAGCTGCAAAAGTGGGCGATGTCCAGCCACATAGATGTTGGTCGTGAAGTTCAATTGCTTGGTCACGCTGGTCATTGCGCCGATCAACACCCACGGATCGGGCCAAGCAGTTTCTGGTTCCCAGATGGGTCGACCATCAGGATGTGGAGAATACGGATACTTCGACTGCAGATTCTTTGGGTACACAAGATGGTCGCTCACCATTAAGCCGTGATAACCGGCTTCATCTAGTAACTGAGCAATATGCACCAGTTGTTTCGTCTTCATAAATGCTGTTGCACACCAGAACTTCATCATCACCCTCCGTTTCTGACACTCTGTCAGATGATGAGAGATCTTGACAGCATCAACGAACCAATTGTTCAGGTCGAGATACACGAAAACGCCTCGGGCAAGATCGCCGTGGTCAGACTCAACCGACCCGAAGCACGCAACGCCCTCAATGCCGCCCTTTCGGCTGCACTCCCCGCTGCTATCTCACAATGCGATTCTGATCCAAACGTGCGGGCAATCATATTGACCGGAGCCGACCCCGCCTTTTGTGCGGGCTTCGATCTGCGCGATGTTTCGGGCGGAGAAAAGAAAGGCGAGAATCCGCACCCCGGATACTGGGGCGCACTCCCACAGACACGAGTTCCTGTGATTGGTGCGATCAACGGGGCCGCAGTCACCGGTGGATTCGAGATTGCATTGGCGTGCGATTTCTTAATCGCTTCAGACAAAGCCCGCTTCGCCGACACTCATGCAAAAGTTGGCATGGTTCCTGGCTGGGGCCTCACCGTCAAACTGCCACGCCTCATCGGCACCGGTCGCGCCCGACGAATGAGTCTCACTGCAGAAATGATTGACGCGCATACTGCACTTGATTGGGGACTCGTCACCGAAGTCGTGTCTCACGATCAGTTGTTGTCGCGGGCGTTAGAAATCGCTGAATCAATTGCCAACAACCATGCCGGAGCAGTCACTGCAATTCGTTCTCTCTACAACGAAGTCGCACCACTAGGCAATAGCGATGCGGCCTACGCATTAGAAAATCAGCGGGCGCGCGAATGGGCCAAGTTACGCTCCCAGCAGATCGCCGAACAGAAATCGAGCGACAAATAATGCGCGTCTACGCAGGCATGGATCCGCGACTACCCATTCGCGATATCGCCGCACATGCGCAACGTATTGAACGACTCGGATACGACGGTCTACATATTGCCGAAACAATTCATGACCCGTTTTTGGCATCAATGGCTGCGCTTCAAGCAACCACGACATTGACTGTTCGCACTTCGGTGGCACTTGCCCTCGTACGTAGTCCTATGGCAATCGCTTATTCAGCATGGGATTTAGCAGCGCTCTCCGACGGGCGTTTCCAACTCGGTCTCGGAACCCAGATTCGCCCACACATTGAACGACGTTTCGGCGCTCAGTTCGATGATCCAACCGGTCGCCTGCGTGATCACATCGGTGCAGTTCGCGCGTGCTGGCGGGCTTTTGACGGAGTCGAAAAACTTGATTACAGCAGCGAGCACTACACATTGAATCTGCTCAGTCCAAACTTCACTCCTGACCCACTGCCCGATCACATTGAGCGACCCAATATTTGGATGGGTGGAGTCAACAAAAAGTTGGTCGAACTTGCTGGGCAAATTGCCGACGGCTTTGTCACGCATCCAACAAACAGTCACCCAAGATATTTACGTGAACTTTGTCGACCAGGTTTATTGACCGGCGCACAACACGCGGGCCGCTCTGTTGACGAAGTCGAATTAGTAGTTGGAACACAATGGATTTTGGGCCGTACCCAAGACGACCTCAGCGAGCGACGCGAACATAATCGGCGACTTTTGGCCTTTCTCTATTCAACACCTGCATACGAACGAACCCTTGAACTATTTGGCTGGAGCGAGCTAGCACCCCAACTTCGTTCACTCATTCGCGATCAACGCTGGAACGACTTATCAACTCTGATCACCGATGAAGTACTTGACACACTCGTACCCCAAGCAACTTTCGCCCAACTACCTGACGTCGCAATTGAATGGTTCAACGGACTCGCCAACGGAAT
>CAMDCI010000023.1 GCA_945889715.1 Bifidobacterium breve
AAGAACTTCGGGCAATTGAGCCCATCGTCACTAGGTGACAGGTCTACCCGACTTGACCAGCGATATCCTTCACACCCGTGGCTAGTGAACAGCGCCCTCGACGATTGAACTCGCGTCGTACGCGCTCGTCCGCGTTGCAGCAATGGACGCCCGCAATCGCAGCAGCAGCAGTTTTGTCGGCTGTTGTTTTGGTCGGAGTGCTGGCCTCAAAAGACTCCTCATCTACTGACGGTCCAAATGAGGCAACGACGACGATCGCTCAAATAGTGACTCCGTCGTCAACGGCCCCGGTGACAAAGTTGCCGCTGACGCAAACTTATGGTCGAGGGGCGGCTGGCCCAGAAATCAAATTGATTCAAGATCGTCTTGTTGAATTGAAATTTGATCCAGGTGTTGCCGACGGGGCATTTGGGGAACGCACTCAACAGGCGGTGTGGGCTTTTGAGAAACTGGTGATGGGAGTTCCACGTGATCAAGTCACTGGCAAGGTGACACCCGAAATGTGGAGTCGCATGCAGGACCCATTAGTGATTTTGCCGCGCCGACCCGATGCAACTCCGGATCACACGGAGATTTATTTGCCAGAGCAAGTGCTGATTGTTTTCCACGCAGATACTCCTGTAGTAGTCACGCATATTGCCTCTGGAACAAACGAAGAGTGGTGCGAAGAAGTCACGATTTCACCAGGTGAACAAGATAACGAAACCGGTACTGAGCCGATTAAGAAAGGTGTCTGCGGATTGTCATGGACGCCTGGCGGTGTCTACAAGTTTTATCGCATGGTGGTCGGACGGCGTGAAAGTCAACTGGGTGGAATGTACAACCCCGTGTATTTCAACAAAGGAATAGCAGTACACGGCGCCAAAGATGTTCCTGATCATCCTGCTTCGCACGGTTGCATCCGCATACCGATGCATATCTCGGACTATTTCCAGTCGTTAGTCGCCAAGGGTGATCAAGTATTTGTTTTTGATGGCGTGAAAGATCCAGAGGCTTACGGGGCACAACCCCCGCGCTTTAATTGGGTTGATCCGAGTTACACAACGACAACCACGTCAACGACAACAACTGCACCCGCTGTTACGTTGCCGCCAACAACATTGGCACCCGTAACGACGCCCGTGACGACATCGAGTACGACGACAACCACAAGCACTACGACGGTGTCAGTTCCTGCTGCTTAGCTAGCCAAAGAATTCATCCATGGCGCCATATCGTGTGCCCTATCGGAGCGAATCAAGGATCGTTTGAAGTTCACCGACTTCTGCTTGTTGGCCCTTGATCATTGACTTGGCCATGTTGATGACATCATTGTTTGAGGCGTGCTCAATTGCGTAATTGGCCATAGCGATTCCGCCTTTGTGATGGTTGATCATCAAGGTCGCAAATATCTTCGAAGCTTCGTCGCCCGTAGCCGCAGCCAGTGAGTCAAGTTCGGCTTGGCTTGCAAGGCCGTCCATCTCATTGACCGGCACGGCATGACCCATCCACGTCATTGCGGTTCCAGTGTCATTGGCTTCAATGGCGTGAAAAGAACGAAGAAGTTGCACCATTCGGCCGTTCTCCAGTTGTTGTGACAGCAGAATTTCTTCAGCGATCATGTTCAGGCGCGGAAGTGGGTCTGTCACTGACGTTTGGTAGTAGTAGGCCATCTGAACGGCCTGATCATGGTGGTAGCGCATGTCTTGTAAGAACCCAACATCAACCTTGTTTTGGTCGGGCGTTGCGGCTGAGTCGCCGAAGTAATAGCCGATGCCAGCGCCGAGAATCAACATTGAAAGACCGAGAGCAATGAAATTGAGAGGGTTCTGCCACCAGGGCAGAATTGTGATTTGTTCATCGAGACTTGTTTCCTGATTGCTCATATCTCCAGCGTGTCACATTTGAACGTCAACTGGCATCAGGTGCAAAAGTTTGAACGGGGGCTTGTCGATCTTGGGGTGCTCACAGCGCAAATTAGCGGAATTTGGAGTGGGCTGGTACGGCTTGACCTTGGTAGATTTTTGACATCGCACTCAGGAGGTACGTATGTCAGTAGCAATTTCCACAGCCCCGAAGACCCTTGTCGATGTTGTCGGGAAAACATCAGAACGCACAAACCGTATTGTTCGTGATGCAGTTCTGGTCGTGAGTTTCGCTGTATTCACCGCGGTGTTGGCACAAGTGCGATTTAATCTCGGTTTCACCCCGGTTCCCATAACTGGTCAAACGTTGGCCGTGCTGTTATCAGGAACTGCTCTCGGCTGGCGTCGAGGCGCTTTGAGCATGGGCTTGTATTGGCTTGCCGGAATTTTTATGCCAATCGCCTGGTACGCCAGCGATGATTCAGGCACGAGCGTGAAGGCCGGATGGCATATCGCTACAGGCAGTACCGCTGGATACCTGTTTGGTTTTGTTGTCGCTGCGGCATTTGTCGGATATCTGGCTGAGCGCGGCCAAGATCGCAACTTCGCAACTTCTTTGCCAGCAATGTTGGCTGGTAGCGCCATTGTTTATGTGTTTGGCGTGGCTTGGCTGGCCCACAACTTGAATGTTCCAGTATTCAATGGTGAGGAAAATGCGATCAATTGGGGTTTGACACCATTCATCGCTGGCGACCTTGTCAAACTTGCGTTTGCTGGACTGTTGACTCCGCTTGCTTGGAAATTGGTCGAAAAGAAGGCGTAGGCCTACCTGACGACTTTGCCAGAAACGACCGTGAGTTCGCGGTCACCGGTGATTTCAATAATGAATTCCCAACTGTTGTCGTCGTTATCGGTGGCCGAACAGGCGTATTGGGTTCCAGTTTGGATTGATTGCGGCTGGTCACAGAGGGCGTATTTGTAGCGGTACCCAGCGCTCTTGGCGAGATCGCTACTTTCGAGAAACTTCTCACCCTCGGATTTATAATTTTTTGGCGATGTCGAGCACGCTGCCGTCAACGTCACGAAACTCAGGGCGCTCACCGCGAGACATATTTTTTGTGTGCGATTGACGTTCATATAGATCCCCACAGTGACAGAGTACTCAACTAACTCAGAGAAGAACTTCGTCGGGCGCGACGTATTGAGTCAACTGTGACAATCACCAACGCCAGCCAGACCAATCCAAAGCCAACGAATCGACTGGGCGAGAGTTCCTCGTGATACGCCAGCCAGCCAAGTAAGAAATTGATGGTTGGTACCGAATACTGCATTGGTCCTAAGACAGTGAGCGGCAACTTGAGGGCTGCGACCGCAAATAGTAAAAGTGGAACGGCTGTGACAACTCCCGAGAGCAAAACTAAAATGATGTGCCAGAAATTCGCCGACTTCACAACCGAATTGTCGTATCGCGAGAACCAGATAATGAGTGCAATCGCGGGTACGACAAGAAAAATCGTTTCCGACATTAAACTCTCGAGTGGCTGCAGTGGCACCTGCTTTTTCAATAGTCCGTACAATGCCCACGAGGCTGCTATTGCTAATGCGATGTAGGGGACTCGTCCATAACTGATCGTGAGTACCACGACCGCAGCAAGACCGAGCAACGCGCTCACTAGTTGGATCGGACGAATTTTTTCATGCAGAACTTTGACTCCGATCAGCATCGTGCCAAGGGGAGCGATGAAATAACCAAGGGCAGCCTCAATGACTTTGCCATCGTGAACGACGACAACGTAAGTCGTCCAGTTGACGGCCAGAAGAAAGGCGGCACAGGCGACGCGCGTCCACAAGTGGCCGGCTGAGAGCTTGTGAAAGAGTGAACTGAGGCGACCTTTTGCCGCGAGAATGATGACCAATAGAACGACCGACATCAAGATCCGGTATCCGATGAGTTCGAGTGGTGCGAAAGCGGTTAAGGCCTTCCAGTACACCGTGATGAATCCCCAGAGTAGATAGGCCGAGACGCCAGCCAATACCCCAGTCCGATCGGGAGTTTGGGAGTCAGTTGAGTTCTTCACTGGGGCGTGGGCTGAGTCGGATTGTGACTCAAGTGCATCAGAACTCACGGCTTCTTCCTATCATTCACTGAAGTGTCTACTAGCGTTCTCCCTGTGGATGCACTCGAGACCTCGCCCGAATGGTCGAAGATCATGGCGTGTCCGCCTCCGCAATCACTCAGGGCCGAATTCGCGAATGACCCCGATCGGGCATCAAAGATGACGATTCAGGCTGGTGATCTGCGAATTGACTACTCAAAACAAATGATTGATGAAATCGCGATCACGCGATTACTTGATCTTGCAAGCGCCCGCGGCACGACGTCGGCCTTCGCGCGGATGACCAATGGAGAACGAATTAATGTCACCGAAGGCCGAGCAGTCGGTCACATGGCTCTTCGAACTCCACGTGGCGAACAATTCTTGATTGATGGGGTTGACGTTGTCCCGGCAGTGTGGTTGGTTCTTGATCAAATGGCCAACTTGGCGCGGGCAATTCGTTCAGGCGAGTTCATCGGCTCAACTGGCCGAAAAATCCGCAGCGTCGTCAACATCGGCATTGGTGGCAGCGATCTTGGCCCAGCGATGGTGTACGAGGCCTTGCGCGGTGATCGTTCACTAGATATCTCGTGTCGATTCGTTTCAAATGTTGACCCCGCCGACCTTGAGGCCAATCTTGCCGGACTTGACCCGGCTGAAACACTTTTCATTGTTGCGTCAAAGACATTTACGACCGTTGAAACTTTGGCAAATGCACGAGCAGCCCGTCAGTGGTTGGCCAATCAACTTGGCGAATCCGCGGTCAAAAAACATTTTGTGGCGCTGAGCACCAACACTCAAGCGGTTCGTGAATTCGGGATCGACACTAAAAACATGTTTGAGTTCTGGGATTGGGTTGGTGGTCGTTATTCAGTGCCATCAGCGATTGGGTTATCAGTGATGATCGCAGTCGGCCCCGAGGTGTTTTTTGATTTCCTGAGTGGCATGCACGCGATGGATGTCCATACCGCTCAAGCCACGGGACGTATGAACGGTCCATTGATGTTGGCTCTTGTCAACATCTGGAATGCTGCAGTGCTTAAATCCTCGAGTCGAGCGGTTATTCCGTACTCATTTGATCTGCGTCGATTTCCCGCTTATTTACAACAACTCATCATGGAATCAAATGGTAAATCAGTCAGAAGCGATGGTTCGCGGGTTCCCTACGCAACATCGCCGGTGATTTGGGGTGAGCCCGGAACAAATGGTCAGCATGCATTTATGCAATTACTGCACCAGGGGACCGATGTCGTGCCGGTTGACTTCATCGGCTTTGCGCGTTCATCGGCGAATGATGAATCACGCAACGAACTGCTCTTCACAAATTTATTGGCACAAAGTCGGGCTCTGGCTTTTGGGCGCAATATCGATGAACTACTCGATCACTCGGCAACACCGCACCGGGTCTTTGCAGGAAATCGTCCAAGCACGATGATCGTCGCTCCAGAGTTGTCAGCAGCTGTTCTTGGACAACTGATCGCTCTCTACGAACACAGCACTTTTTTTGAAGGCGTCATTTGGGATATCAATAGTTTTGATCAATGGGGGGTTGAACTTGGCAAAGAACTCGCCCTCTCCATTGGGTTGACGCTTGCTGATTTTCCTACTCACAACCACCCAGAACTTGATTCTTCAACCCACACTCTTTTGTCGTGGTTTACCGAACATCGCCAAAGCAACAAGTAATAAGGGTCTGAATCGCTGTGCATCAACTTGAACGTGTCACGAATTTGTTGGCGTTGCTCCTATCAACGCGACGCCATCTCACTTTTGATGAGATTCGCAACGAGTTAAAGGGGCAATATCCCGAGAACCTTGTTGCCGCGCGTGCTGCTTTCGAACGCGATAAGGCAATTCTGCGTGATGAAGGTATTCCCATCAGTTCAGAAGTGCAAGGCGGAGACAAAGCGGGCATCACGGGTTACCGCATTGATCGCAGTGCTTATGAGTTAGGTGACTTGCAATTGACTGGTCATGAGGCTGCGGCTCTGCGAATTGCCGTTTCGGCTTTACGAATGGGTCAATCGTGGGGCGAAGAAGCGCTCTGGAAAGTTGACATGGACTCTGGCTCCACGGCGAGTCAACGACCAGTTGTTCAAGCATCTTTGCCCGTCGATCAAAAATTGCCGACTTTGCATGACGCGATGAGCCGCTTACGAGTGGTGTCGTTCACGTACAACGGGCGGCCTCGTGAACTGGAGCCGTTTGGGTTGCTGGCACGTTCGGGTTGGTGGTATTTGGTTGGCAATGATCGGTCGGTTGATGCCATGAGAACATTTCGCGTTGACCGTATTTCAACCGAAGTGGTTTTGCTCGAGGGTGAAACTTTCGAGCGCCCCGTGGACTTTGACGTCCGAACATCTTTCCCGGCCGACCTCAAAGAGTTGCCCGACTCGATCGATGTCGGCGGCGATATTGCCAAAGTGCTAATTGATGCCACTGATGTCAACACCGTGCTTGGTCAGTATGGATCGGACTCTCTTGTTGAGCGACATAGCGATGGGTCGGCAACGTTCGTCATTCCATGCGCGAATGTTCAGGCATTTGAACATTGGCTACTCGGATTTCTTGATCGGGCCGAAGTTCTTGAACCGACGAAATTGCGCCAACATGTCGTTGAGTGGTTAACCGCGCTCGTTCGTGGGGTTCAGGCATGATTCGCCGAGGCCCGCGTCCGGTCAATGTCCGCTTACGTCGACTGCTGGTGATGTTGCCGTGGCTGATGGAACGTCAGACTGTTTCAACGCAAGCAATGGCCGAACATTTTGGGATGTCAGTCGCTGATTTGGTCGCCGACTTAACGCTCGCCTCAATGTGTGGAGTATCGCAAGATCCGCGGGACTTGATTGACCTCTGGGTCGACGATGACGAAGTGCATTTTGGAATTCCGAAATACTTCGAACGCCCACTACGACTGACTGTGCCCGAGGCCTTTTCGTTAATTGCGTCAGCGACTGCAGCGCAACAGTTACCAGGCATGGACCCATCGGGCTCATTGTCGAAGGCAATCGCCAAAGTCAGCCAAGCCATTGACCTGAATATTGATGACTCATTTGTGGTTGAACTTGAAACCCCCGAGTCAGTCGAAACTTTAAGTGCGGCCATTCGCAATTCGGTTGTTATTGAATTTGACTATTGGTCGGTCGCGACGGGGCAATCAGCGCGCCGACGGGTTGCTCCACTGGAAGTTTTCCTTGATCAAGATCATTGGTACCTGCGAGCCCAAGACGTAACAGCGCAGGCCGAACGAACATTTAGATTGGATCGACTTGAGCAGTTGGTGCTGACGACTGAGAATCATGATTTCGTTGCAACGCCGCGCTCGGATTGGTTTGCGCAGTCCGATGAACAGCGCAAGGTTCTTTTGCAGGTTGACGCAGCGTGGTTGTGGGTACTTGAGCAATACCCAAACGTGTCAATACGAACAGTTCTGAAGGGACAAGTCGTGCAGCACGCCGATTGGGTCACTGTTGAAGTTGTCGCAAATACCGAGCGTTGGATGCAAAGGTTGCTCGTTCGACTAGGAGCACACGCAGTCGTGGTCGACCCATCGGACTGGCAGCAACTCGGATCAGAAACCGCTCAATTGATTTTGCACCGTTACGAGCGGATAAACGGCTGAAGCCCTTCGGCATCGGTAATGCCGTGAGCCGTGAGTAGATGGGGAAGAACCTTGGCCGTTGCTCGAGCATCATGTTCGGCATGGTGGGCCTGGTCTAAAGCAACCCCGTACTTTTCGCACAGTGTCGAAAGTTTGTGAGTCTGCTCACGTTTCGGGTCAAGTTTGCGTGACAACTTGAGAGTGCACAGAACCCCAGCCCAATTGAGGTCGACAAGGTTCTCGAGAGCTGCAGATTGCAAGAACTTGGTATCAAACTCGGCATTGTGAGCGACAAGGATCCGGCCCGAGGTGAGCTGCGCAAATTTTCGCATGGCCTGTGCCGTGGTCGGAGCAAGTATCAATTTTCGGCGAGAAATACCGTGGACATGTTGTGGTCCAAGATCGCGCGACCAAAAATGGGATGGACGGACATAGGTCGACCAGACGGACGTTGGGTGGGCGGTCCAATCTTGCAGGACCACAGCAATTTGCAAAATCTGATCGCGATCAAAGCGAAGTCCGGTGGTCTCGACATCGACGACCGCGAATGAAGCGTGTGATGACTCCAGCACATGTGACGGATCATCCGTCGACTCATTCGCACTCCGGTTTGGTAATTCCACTGATCTCACCCTAGATGCGGGGTCGTTCAGAGTTCGTGACGTCGTTCAGAGAAGTAGTTGAGTGAAACGACTCAACTCACTGAGCGCATACCGCGAGCCCGAATGCCGATGGGTGCAGCAACCGTGAATCCAGCGAGGTGACGTTCTTCTTCTGATTCGCCACCCCAAAATCCGTATTCGTGACTGTCACGGGCGAACACCTGACAATGCTCACTCACAGGGCAGGTGCGACAGAGCAATCGTGCTTGAGCCTCACGCCGAACTCGGGCCTGCGGGCGTTCGGCCTTTGGTGCGAAAAACAGTTTGGTACGGCCCTTGCAGACCGCGTCATCCATCCAGTTCGCTGAGGGTTCGACATTGGATTTGAAGGCTTCCAGAGCTGACATGTCACGCTGCCTTTGCAAAATAATTGTTGGTGTACCGGCGGCGAAGCTTGTGACTTCGCCGCCGATATCGGGTGGAAGACGAGATTAAGAGGGGGCAAAACCTCGCCGTACGCATTTAACACTAAAACCGAAAATGACAAATGTCAAGGGTTTTAATGAATTAGGCAAACGTCACACTGATTGTCGAAATGACGGGTATCTCACTGGCGAATGGCCGCAGTGAGCCAAATCAGTTAGAGCAACTCGGCCGCCAACGAGGCCACTTCGCTGCGCTCGCATGAGGTCAACGTGATGTGGCCGAAGCACTTCTGTCCACGAAACGCCCCGATGAGAACGGCCAGGGCATTATTGGATTCGCCAAGATATGGCGCATCAATCTGACTGGTGTCACCAGTGAAGATCACTTTGGTGCCCTCGCCAATTCGCGTCAAAATCGTCTTCAGCGTGGTGGGTTCTAGGTTTTGTGCTTCGTCAACGACCACAATTTGCCGGTGCAGTGAACGTCCGCGCAAGAACGTCACCGATTCAAGCGACAATTGATTACGCGCGATGAGTTCATCAATCATGGTGCGGGCTTCACGATTCGATCGTTGATCGGTCAAGGCAACGATCGCATCATGAATTGCTGACATCCACGGATCAAGCTTCTCATCGAGACCGCCGGGCAAAAAGCCCACGTCGGCCCGTCCAACTGGAACAAGTGGTCGGTAGACCGCCAATTTTTCATAGCGCCGTTGTTCGACGACTTGGTCGAGGCCAGCAGCAATTGCCAGGACTGTCTTGCCGGTTCCGGCACGACCGTCTAATGCGATCACGCTGACATCGGGGTCGAGCAAAAGTTCGAGGGCGAACCGTTGTTCCTTTGACCGTGATCGAAGACCCCACGCTTCGGGAGATGCCTGAGGGATGAGACTCAGCGCATCTTCGCTGCATCGGGCCATCGCCGATTGGGAGCCAGCCCGCAAAATGGCAAAAGAATTTTCGGCGAGAGATCCGGCGGGTGCGACTTCGGCCACGTCGATGGAGCGACCGTCGTACAGTTCGTCAACAAGTTCGCTCGAGGCGTCAACGGTGATCCAACCGAGCGGACGAGTGGAAGATTGCCGGCCGACGAGTTGGTGCTCGTGAGCGGTCAAGCCCAGGTGCGCAGCCTTCAATCGGAGTGCGGCATCGTTGGACACCATATGGGTCGGAGCATGGTTGGCTTGGCCGAGAGCGGCTCCGATGATGCGGTTGTCTGCCTTGTTCGCGTCGAGCCCATGCTCATTCAAAAGGTGCTTTTGGATGCCATTGATCTCGATATGAACCGTCGCGTTGTTTGATCCTTCTGCACCTTCTGGATGAATACGAACGGGGTGGGCGAGTGATCCACCTGCTTTCATGCGGATCTCTTCAAGACCCCGCAATGCGGCACGGGCAGCGCGACCCACATCATCTGGTCGGCTCTTCAGACCATCCAATTCCTCAATAACTGTTAGGGGAATGACGATGTCGCAGTCGGGGTATGCCAGCAGACAATTGGTATCGGCGATGAGGACCGAAGTATCAAGAACAACTCGCGTTGGAACGGGTGAAGGTTTTTCGAGCTGGGCGGAGTCTTGCGACGACAAGCCGACGAGTTCGTCATCGACCGTGCTATTCGTGAGTTCTTTGGCCCTCAGCAGTTCCGTCACCGAATCCCCTTTAAGTTGACTCGATCGTTATCTCGAGTGATCTCATTGTGACTTGGATGAAGGTCCGCAGACGGCATTTCCGAGCAAACTTTTTGTGAACGTTCGGTGCGCTCGTCGGGGGATTCGGGAACTTTGAGGAAGTGGGGCAGATGGTTGGAAGTATCCACCACAGTGTTAGGCACGCATGGCAAACTGAGGTTGCTCGTTGAGGAATGGGCTTGTGTCACGACCGTTCACGACGCTGTTTTATCGGTTCGATTTCGCCACTTGCTTGGCCCGTAGCGCGTTTGTTGCATTTGCAATTTAATGAATACTTGTAATAGCTCTCCATTGCTTATCAAATATGGAGAGTTCCACCCGAGAACTGAGAAGGATAAATCCGAATGACCAAGGCAGAGTTGATCGACGCAGTTGCAAAAAGTGCCGACGTGAGCAAGGCGGACGCCGAGCGCACGCTGGGTGCATTTTTTGACCAGCTAGTGGACGCAACCAAAACAGGCGACAAAGTGGCATGGCCGGGCTTCGGTTCGTTCACCACAAAAGTTCGTGCCGCCCGTACGGTTCGTAATCCGCAGACAGGTGCTTCGATGGAGTCTCCTGCGTCACGCCAAATGAAGTTCACTGCGAGCTCAACGCTCAAAGCGTTTCTTAATCCAAACAAATAAGCAATATCAACCAGAAAGGGATATTCCCATGGCAGCAAAGAAGAAGGCTCCGGCCAAAAAAGTAGCAGCAAAGAAGGCTCCCGCCCGTAAGAAGGCAGCAGCTAAGAAGGCTCCGGCCCGTAAGAAGGCAGCAGCTAAGAAGGCTCCGGCCAAGAAGAAGGCAGCCGCTAAGAAGGTTGCTAAGAAGGCTCCGGCCAAGAAGAAGGCAGCAGCTAAGAAGGCTCCCGCCCGTAAGAAGGCAGCAGCTAAGAAGGCTCCCGCCCGCAAAAAGGCAGCAGCTAAGCGTGCTCCGGCCCGCAAAAAGGCAGCAGCTAAGAAAAAGTGATTTCATCCCGATCTTTTCGGGACTGGAACTGATTGAGCGGGGGGCAACCCCCGCTCAATTCTTTTTTCTGGCACGTCCTTGGTTGGAAATAGTTTGAATCACCGACAGATCCGCTCAATCTGAACCCATGGTTTTATGACATTGAATGCCGTGACACTGAAAGCCATGACATTGAATGAGATGACATTGAATGAGATGACATTGAATGAAATGATCGCCGATCTCGAAGCTGAGCAAAACTCGCTCGAAGAGGTTGTCGCCGATCTTGATGAAGAAACCTGGAAGTTGGCAACTGGTTCCCCAGGTTGGACAATCGCTGACCAAATCAGTCACTTGCAATTCTTTGATGAACGAGCCGCCTTGGCGATGAATGACCCCGACGCTTTCGCGGTTGATCGCCGACTCATCATTTCGTCGGCTCCGCGGGACTTGTCTGTTGAGTTAGGTCGACGGGTTTCGGGGGCTGAGCTTTTTCAAGCCTGGCGACTTTCACGATTGGCACTGATTGATGCTGCACAGAAGGTTGACCCAACGGTCAGAGTCCCTTGGTACGGGCCGTCGATGGCAGTGAAGTCATTTTTGACCGCAAGGTTGATGGAGTGCTGGGCCCATGGCGAAGACATCGCCCAAGCAGTCGGCGTGCCACGCACGCCCTCTGCTCGGTTGAAACATGTCGCCCATATCGGGGTGGGGGCACGAGCATTCAGTTTGATGATCAATCAATTGCCTGAGGACAGTCGGTCAATCAGGGTTGAACTCACCGCGCCTGACGGCGAGATATGGACTTGGGGAGATGAATCTTCTGAGCAACGAGTTCTTGGCGATGCCTTAGATTTTTGTTTGGTGGTGACGCAACGGCGAGCCTTGCCAGATTCTCAATTAATGGTGTTGGGGGATTCGGCAACCAGATGGATGCAGATCGCTCAAGCATTCGCCGGTGCACCAACTCGAAAAACCTGAAAGCAGGTTGGGCTAGATATCGGAAATTTTCTTAAAGATCTCGCCGGCGGGACGATCAATACGTTGACCAAGGTCGGTCATCCGCTGGCGCATTCTGTGCGAAAATTTCTCGAGAGCCTCTTGGTCAACTGCCTTCATGGTGCTTTCAAATTGTGATTCATGAGCGAGAAGTGCAGAGATCTTCTGATCAACAAAACTTCCGATGTCTTCACCATGATCGGGTTCATCGGCCTCCCATAGCAATAAATGTTTGGGGCGGTGATGAGCGATGCCATGTTCTTTAAAGAAATGTGGATCGCGGGCGGCGACCATGGCATCGCAGGTGAGAAATCCGGCGTGACGATGATCGGGGTGAAGGCGGTAACGCTTCCACGGATCATGGCCGAGCACTACTTGAGGTCGGAGTCGACGAATGTGACGGGCAATCTCACCGCGAAGTTCGCGGGTGTCAGCGAGATCACCATCAACTTGATGCATGAAAATAACTTCGCCTTGCGCTCCGAGTCGACGAGCAGCCTCACGTTGCTCGATTTCGCGTTGAGTAATCAAACGGGCGATGTCGGCTTGGGCATTCCAGGTGCCTTTTGATCCATCGGTTAGTACCAAGTGATGGATGAGGCAACCAGCTTGTGCCCACTTGGCGAGGGTTCCACCACAGCCGAATTCAATATCGTCGGGGTGGGCACCAATCGCTAGCGCGACTGTGGGTGTATCTAGGTCAACACTCGCGATCTTGACATTGACCACGGGAAGTGGTTGGCCTGGTTCATTGCTTCGAGTCATGGGTTCGTCCAATCGGGAATAAGAGTTGGCAAGATGTCGATGAGGTCAAGATGTCGCAGATCGTCAGCGGTGTCAAGGTCAAGTCCGAGTTGAGGATCTTCAATGACACGAATCGGTAGGCCGGTGGCCTTGGCTTGTTGTAAGTGCTGGGCGAATGAACCTTGCCCATATTGAAACTTCCAACCGCCGATCAGTGATGCCGGAATGCCCAAAACGTTGGTGCCATCGTGGTGTCGATCGGGACAGATGATGATTGACGGTTCATGGTCGCCGGTTTGCAGACTCTCAATGATTTGATCGAGTGGCTCAGATAGCGGGAGATCGGCATGGCTGACGAGAAATAGGTCAATAGGTGAGTGGTTGCTGATGAGGGGGATCGATTCGGTGAGTGAATCGTTGAGGCCCTGAGAAGTCACACGAATTGGTGTGGCATCAACTGACATCGCCCACTGAGCAACCTCCTCGTTATCACACACAACAAATCGCGAACATGAGGCGGCACGTGTCAATACGGCTCGGGCACAGTTTTGCGCGAGCGCTCGTCTTTGAGTCGGGTTCAAGGCCGAACTCAATCGACTTTTTGCATCATCAAAGCCACGCACTGGGACAATGAGCGCAACATGTTGGACCACGAATATGAGCCTATGACCTTGGTTGAACTTGAGGACGACTCGCAGTCGTTCTGTGCCGTATACGCTCGGATCATGGTTAGTGCGGAGAACCACCATTCAATTCGTGTTGCTGTCATCGGGGCAGGATCATGGGGAACAACTGTTGCTTGTCTGGCGGCGGCGAACACATCGACCATCTTGTGGGCCAGACGTTCTGAACTTGCTGATGCCATGACTCGGACCCGTCGCAACCCGGATTATCTCAGCGATTTCTCCCTGCCCGAGACGCTCGAGTTCACTTCTGATTTGGGGCAAGCGGTCAGTGAAGCCGATGTGGTCGTGATGGCGGTGCCGTCACACGGTTTCCGTGCAGTGGTCGCCGAGGTCGCCTGCTTGATTCGTCCGCTGGTGCCCATTGTGAGCTTGTCTAAGGGCTTAGAACGAAGTTCATTGAAGCGAATGAGTGAAGTCGTTACTGATGTGCTGCCGGGTCATCCAGTTGCAGTTCTCACTGGACCGAACTTGGCTCAAGAAATCATGCAGGGTCAACCAGCAGCAGCGGTTGTGGCGATCAACGACAAAGTGATCGCTGATGAATTACAAAAAATATTTGCCCGACCCACATTGCGGGTGTACACCAACCTCGACATCGTTGGTTGTGAAGTGGCGGGGGTCGTCAAGAACGTCATTGCGATTGCGTCGGGAATGGCGGCAGGTATGGGATTCGGTGACAACACCAGGGCAACGCTGATTACTCGAGGGCTAGCTGAAATGTCGCGCTTGGGTATGGCGATGGGCGGAGATGGGTACACCTTCGCGGGTCTGGCAGGAATGGGTGACTTAATTGCAACATGTGCCTCAACACAAAGTCGTAACAACATGGTGGGGCGGCGTCTTGGTGAGGGCGAATCAATCAACGACATTTTGGAGTCGATGACCATGGTCGCCGAAGGTGTCAAGAGTTCGCCGGCTGTGCTTGACTTGGCTCGGCGTTATCGCGTCGAAATGCCAATCACTGAACAAGTGGTGGCGGTATGCCACGAAGGACGAAGTGCAGCAGATGCAGTTGCGCAACTGATGCAAAGACGACGGAGAAGTGAAATTGGTTAAGACAGTGATAAATAAAGTGACAACTGATGCAGTAATGCAAGGTCGAACAATTGGGATTCTTGGTCAAGCGTGGCGAGCTACGGTCACTCCTGCTGGAGATGTCTACCCGTGGGACGACCTTGAAGCCGTGCGTTGGTATGTCGCCGCCGATGATCGTTGGCATGTCCCAGCAGACGAAGTTGCGGTCCGTCAAAGGTCGATTGATGGCGCTCCAGTTTTAGAAACTCGTGTACGTATTCCAGGTGGAGATGTCATACAACGAGTGTGGGTTGCGTCGGGCCGTTTGGGAAGTTCTGCTCTCATGATGGAATTCGAAAATGATTCCCCGATGGCGATTGCAATTGCTATTGATCGACAAGGCCTGCTGGTCTCGAGGCCAGTTGCTGTGCGTTCGGCTGGTGGCGAATGGCCCGCGCCCGGTCTTGACATTCCGCACGAGCCGACAGTGATACCGGTTGGCCACCGGACATCGGCGCGTGTTGCACTGGTTGTTTCTGGGTCAGCTGCAGATCTCAATATCGGCGACTTTGCTGATTATCTGGCCGTTGCACGCGGGTGGGTTTCATTAAGCGAGCGAGCTTCGCGATTTACCATTACTGACCTCCGTGACAGTCAACGGGTCGATGAAATGATCGTGGTTGAACGTAGCGAAATAGCTTTGAATCCTGTTTTATTCAGCGATGCCCCAGATGCGGCCGTGCGGTGGTTGTTAGAAGGGCGCGAGCTGAAGCGAATGGAATTGAAAGAGACAGATCTTGTTGAACTATCTGGAGCGGTCGAGACGATTTCTCGGGCCGCCAAACGTGGACGAATTGCCCAAGCAGATGCGCTGACGGGTTTCAAGGCTGCGGCGTATTTGCTCGGTATGGCTCAAGAGAGAGCCTTAGTTGACTTAAGAAAAGTTGTCGCCAAAATTGTTGGATCAAAGAAAACTTCATTAATGGCGATGTTGTTTACGGGTTTGGGTGCTTCGGATGTGAATTTGATTGTCAACGAAATTGAGAACGAATTTGCAGTGATGTCCGATGATGGTGTCATTACATTGCTTCCCGGAGGAATGAAGCCCGAGCGCTTGGGCGTTCAGTTCGAGGTTCATGGCATTGCCGTTGGACTCAATCACCGAGTTTCATTTGCGGTGCGTTGGCACGGACCGAATGCCGCGGTGATCTGGGAAGTAGTCGGTCCCGATGATGTGGAGTTGCGCTCGGGAGTTGACGCGACCTGGTCGTCGAAGAATGCATCTGGTGAAGCATTATGGCGCGTGGAGAATGTTCCAGAGACTGCCTTGGCAGTGAGCGACAACTTGTCATTTTCCTAAGCTTTTGCAGGTATCAATGAGCGCTTGAACTCGATCGCCGACTAAGGCTTCAATCGCAGGGTCAGATGTTGACCCATTGGCCGAAATTCGTGCGGCGCCTTTGGCTATCTGCCCATTGGGTTCGGAGATCACGGTGTTGCCGAGCAAACCGAGGATTCCGCCAAGTTGTTCAATCATGTGGGCGCCGCCAGTGCCGCCTGACGAACTAATCAGACTGATGACTTTTCCGGATAACGCATGTTGACCCATCGGCCGAGTGGCCCAATCGATCGCATTCTTGAGAACCGCTGACGGTCCGAAGTTGTATTCAGGGGCGGCGATGAAGAGTGCGTCAGCAGATACAACTAAGTTGCGCCATTCGATGACGCTCGTTGGAGTGCGCGATGAATCTTCAAGATCTTCGTTATAAAACGGCAGTGATCCGATCTTGTCGTACAAAGTAAATGTGACTTCCTCTGGCGCCAATTTCTGGGCCAATTTCACAAGACCTTGATTTGATGATTCTTGCCGCAAGCTTCCGAATATTCCGAGGATATGAATTGACATCTGTCAATTATGGCCGTGAAGTGGTGCGTGGAACCAACTGAAATCGGGCAAGATAGAGGGGTGCAAGCACCTATTCGCGTGGCCTACACATTTGAACAGAGTTGGCATCGCGTACCTGGAGGGACGGCGTCCTCAGCCATACGTACTGCAGTTGCTCTCGGAGATATTCAAGGAGTTGAGTTGGTAGGTGTTGCTGGTACGCATCGTCGACCACCTGAGCCATCATTTGTGCCTCCGATCCCCATTCATTCATTGCCCTTCCGAAGGCCGTTGCTATACGAAACGTGGCTACGTTTCGGCTGGCCGAAAATCGAGCGGGCAACAGGTCCAGTCGATGTGTTGCATTGCACTGGTCTCATTCCGGCGCCGTCGAAAGCCCCATTAGTCGTGACCTTGCACGATGTGGCGTGGCGGCATAGACCAGATCACTTCACCCGACACGGTGTGCGAATCTTTGAACGAAGTTTGGTTGAAATTCGACGACGTGCAGAAATTATTTTGTGTCCTTCGACTGTCACGATGCTTGATGCCGAGCGAGCAGGAATTAACACCGAACGTTTACGACTGATTCCTTGGGGCGTTGAATCAAAACCAGTGACAGATGCCGACATTGCCGCTGTTCGTGCCAAGTACTCGTTGCCAAGTGAGTACTTGCTTTTTGTGGGCACTGTTGAACCGCGGAAAAATTTGCGCCGACTCGTTGATGCGATGGCAGTGTCAAAGTGTGCGCTTCCATTAGTTGTGGCAGGTTCGCAGGGCTGGGGCGAAACTGGCGTGGGTCCGACAAGTTCGGTTCATTTCATCGGCTTTGTTGCTGACTCTGATTTGCCAGCCTTGTATTCAAGTGCCACAGCATTTTGTTATCCGAGTGAACGTGAAGGATTCGGTATGCCGGTCCTTGAGGCAATGTCGTATGGAACGCCAGTTATGACGAGTCTCGGAACCTCGACAGAAGAAGTGGCGGGTGGAGCCGCCGTTTTAGTTGATCCGTTTGATGTTGAAGATATGGCGCGCGGTATTGACGAAGTACTTTCTCGCCGCCAGGAGTTATCAATTTGGGGTTTGCGCCAAGCCGCACGCCGGCAGTGGTCTGAAACTGCGCGACTGACAGTTGCTGCATACCGCGAGGTCATCGGTTGAACACATCGCCAGCAAAAGTGGCAGTCACCGTCAATTTGATGTGGTGTGTTCCTGGGGCAGTTGGGGGCAGCGAAGATTATTTGGTCCGCCAACTACTAGGGATTCCTCACACAGAATTTGATATCACTGTGTGTGCTCCAAAGGGTTTTGTTGCAGCTCATCCTGATGTTGCGGCAATTCATCGAGTCATTGAGTCAGAACGCGATGGGCGATCGCGCCCACGTCGAGTGTTAGCCGAGTCAACATGGCTGTACGCACGATCCAACGGCGCGGCATTGGTGCATCACGGCGGAGGCACGATTCCAACTCGTCATCGAAGTCCTACGGTATTGACCATTCATGATCTGCAATATCGCGAGTTCCCGCAGTATGTGCGATCCCACAAACTTGCGTATCTAAAAACTGTGATGCCCCGTTCAGCTAGGCGGGCCGATGTCATTGCGGTCCCAACGCAATTCGTCAAACAAACTGTGGTTGATGCCTATGGCATTGACCCTGATCGCATCGTCGTTGTACAACACGGGATTGAGGGCACTCTCGGTATGGGTGCAACAGGTGAAGCCGAATTGCGGCAGAAGTACGCGCTTGGGGCCGGGCCGATTGTGCTACTACCAGCGATGACTCATCCTCATAAGGGACACTTGTTTGTACTTGATGTCATGGAAAAATATTGGAAGGATCAAGGAGTGCAGTTGGTTCTTATTGGGGCTGCGGGCGCGGCAGAAGATGCGGTTAATCAGCGGGCTCATTCGACCAAATTGAATACATGTGTCAAGAAGTTGGGTCGAGTGAGCAAAGCCGATCGCGATGGATTGATCAAAATGTCAACAGCCCTCGTTTTCCCGAGCGAATATGAGGGTTTTGGGGCACCAGTGATTGAAGCGATGGCACTCGGAACTCCAGTCATTTCCAGTGATCGGGCCTGTCTACCTGAAGTTGTTGGTGATGCCGGACTGGTGTTGCCATTAGATGTTGATGCATGGGCAAGAGCACTTGACCTCGTTGAGTCGAGGCGCGCCCAATACCTTGAGGCGTCGGAGCGTCGAATAGAAAATTTCACTGCTGAAGCATCTGGTCGGGCGCTTGCATCGGCATACCGATTGGCTTTGTCATGAATGAAGTGCAGCAAGTTGGACAACCTTTGAAATTCATAGTGTTATGTCCTCACTTTGAACCAGACACTGCGCCAACGGGCGTTGTGATGACAAGAATTGTTCACGAACTCGCCAAGTTGGGTCATGAAATACATGTGGTCACTGCGCTGCCTTGGTACCGCGAACATCGTGTTGAAAGCGAATGGTCGAAAACAACATGGCGCACTCGAACGGCGTTGACGACATGGGGATCGGTGACACGTCTCAATCCTTTTGCTGGCGACGATAAGAAAAACTTGTGGCGTCGAGCGCTGGGCTTTGTTGGCTTTTCGGTGATTTCAATTTTTGCGGGATTAAAAGCTGGGCGAGTTCACGGTGATCAGCATCGTGTTGATGCGGTGATTGCTATGTCTCCGCCACTGACTCTTGGATTGAGTGGCTGGTTAATAGCGAAGGGCCGCAGAGCCCCTTTAGTTTTCAATATTCAAGATGTTTTTCCCGATGCCGCGATTGAAACTGGGGCAATTACTCATGTTGCAGTGATCAAGGTTTCTCGTTGGCTTGAAAAGATTTCATATCGCTTGGCCAGCATCGTGACAGTTTTGTCGGATGATTTGCGGGACAACATTGTCGCGAAATTGCCAGTGGCACAAGCAAGCAAGGTTGTTGTGATCCC
>CAMDCI010000024.1 GCA_945889715.1 Bifidobacterium breve
AACGGAACATCTGGCGAAAATCGCACAATGAGCGACGTTGAAATTGAATCGTACGTTCGCGGTGTGATTCCGCGTGAGTCGCCGGCATCTTGGGCCGATCGCGGCAACGGCACCGGAATTAATGCGCTGAAGGCGCAAGCAGTTGCGGCGCGTTCGTACGGTCTTGCGCAGGGCGGCGGCATCACGAATCGTCGTTATGCATATGCAAAAACTTGTGACACGACTAATTGTCAGGTGTATGGCGGCGCTGGAACACGAACATCGGCGACGGGCAGTGTGTCGGCCATTGAAGATTCGAGAAGCGACCGCGCTGTATCTGAGACAGCACTCATGATTCGAGTTCGTGCTGCGACACCATTGGTTCCGGTCTCAACCGAATTCTCATCATCAAATGGTGATCGCACTGCGGGCGTGAACTTTCCTGCTGTTGACGATGCTGGAGACAAAATTGATTACAACCCGTACAGCCGTTGGACGCGAGTTTTAGATCTTGAGTCATTTGCTGCGCGCTTCGGATTGGCAACGATCACGAAGATTGAAACGTCAATAGATCCTGCGGTTTCTGTCGGTTCATTTGGCGTGACTCCAGCATGGGCCGTTCGTTTTAAGTTCTATAACGGAACGCAATCGGTTTATGTCAGGGCGTCTGAAATTAAATCTGCTTACGACTTGCCGTCACCCTCTATTTCGGCGCGCATCATTAAGCGAGACTTATCAAGCAATGACGACTTTGTATTCATCGCCGATTCAGTTGGCGCCAGCGTCGCCGATAATGCTGGTGCGGGCGAACTACCAACACTTTTGCGCCGAGTATTCAATTTAGATACATACAGCACGCAGGAATATCGCTGCACTGTTGGTAATTGTCCGCCAGCTAGCCAAGATGGATTGGCTGTCGCGAATGCACTCACGGGTACTCCCGACTTGGCGATCGTCGAACTTGGATACAACGACAGTCAGTCAACTTTGGGCGGTGAGATTGACCAGATGATGACGGCACTCGTTGCTAAAGGCGTTCGCTATGTCGGTTGGGTAAATATGTCTGAACGTCGAAAAGTCAATGGGGTGTCCTCTTTTGCCACAGGAAATCGCGCATTAGTTGCGGCAACTTTACGTTGGCCGCAATTACGTGTTCTTGATTGGGACGGCTACACGATGTGCGGTCCTCGTGATCGCTGGTTCTCTGACAGCGTTCATCTCAATACAACTGGACAAGCCGAATTTGCATTGTGGTTGCGCGATCGGGCTCTAGAACTTGGAACGGGATCGGTGTCATCGCCGAAATGTTTTGTCCAAGTTGAACCAGGTGTTGATTTACAGGTGCCAGTACTTGGAGTTTCGGGAATCCCGTTGACAGGTGTGACGGCAGTGAGTCTGAACTTGACTGCAGTTGGGCCAACAGCCGAAGGGTACGTCACGGTCTGGCCGTGTGGAAGCACCAAGCCAGAAACGTCAAACGTGAACTTTGTCAAAGACCAAATTGTTCCGAACGCAGTAATTGCGCCGATTGATTCAACAGGCAAGGTGTGTATTGCATCTTCGGTGGGCACCCACGTTGTTGTTGACATCAATGGGTGGTTCGGTTCGACATCAGGGCTGAATGCACTCACGCCAGTTCGAGTTTTTGACACGCGAAGTGGAACCGGAGGCGTTGCGGTCGGAAAAGTTGGTGCTCTTGACGGAAGCGGAACGGCCCTTGAAGTATCAGTGCTATCGGCCATTGGTCAATCCGTTGGTGCGGTTTCTGCGGTGTCGCTGAATGTCACGGCAACAGGGACGAGTGCTTCTAAATATGGCGGCTATGTCACGGCGTATCCATGTGGAACTCGACCGAATGCGTCAAACCTCAACTTTGTTTCAAGTCAAACTGTTCCAAATGCTGTGATCGTTCCAGTGTCGGCGACTGGCACTGTGTGTTTCTACGTGTACGGACAAGCTGACTTGATAGCTGATGTGAATGGATGGTTCGCCGGCGGTTCAGGATTTAATTCGCTCGCTCCCACTCGCGTCTTCGATACACGTTCAGGAAGTGGAGGAGTGCCCGTTGCCAAAGTGGGTGCGCTCGATGGATCTGGAGTTCCACTCAGAGTGCAAGTTGCTGGAACAAACGGGGTTCCTCCGTTAGGTGCGGCAGCGGTCATGATGAATGTGACGGTTGATGCGACAACAGCACCGCCTGTTGGTGGTTACGTGACGGCATATCCGTGTGACGCGACTCCGCCAAACTCGTCGAATATCAACTTTGTGAGTGGGCAGACGATTGCGAACTCGGTGGTTGCACCGTTGTCGGTGAATGGCGAAGTGTGTTTCTATGTGTACGGCCAAGCACATGTTTTGGCCGATATCACTGGTTGGTTGGCCTCTGGTGCAACGATCTACACGGCGATGACGCCGGTCCGATTCTCGGATACGCGTTCTGGTCTTGGGCCAATCCCCGGCCGTTAAATTCTGCGGAATCGAGTCGGCCTGTCTAGCCTGCAGGTATGGATATCAACGGAGCAAGCGCAATTGTCACTGGTGGGGCATCCGGTATCGGAGCTGCCACCGCACGTCTTCTCGCCGCAAAGGGAGCCAAGGTCGTCATCGCCGACCTTCAGGCCGATAAGGGCGAGGCTTTGGCCAAAGAAATTGGCGGAGCATTCTGCAAAGTCGATGTCACCAAGACTGAAGACATCGTCAATGCCATCGAAATGGCCAAGGACATGGGACCACTGCGCGTGCTCGTGAACTCGGCTGGTATCGGCTGGGCCCAGCGCACCGTTGGCAAAGATGGTTCGTACGATTCGGCCGCCAACCTTGACGCATACAAGAAGGTCATCGCGATCAACTTGGTCGGCACCTTTGACTGCATCCGCTTGGCTGCAACAGCCATGAGCGTCACCGAACCGTTGAACGACGGCGAGCGTGGCGCAATTGTCAATATCGCATCAGTTGCCGCATTCGATGGTCAGATTGGTCAGGCTGCCTACTCGTCATCAAAGGGTGGCGTTGTCGGTATGACATTGCCGATCGCTCGTGACTTGGCTGCAATTGGCGTACGCGTTAACACAGTTGCCCCTGGCCTCATCAACACACCGATCTACGGTGAAGGTGAAGGCAGCGAGCAGTTCAAAGAGAAGTTACAGACTGGCGTGTTGTTCCCGAACCGTTTGGGTTACGGCACCGAATTGGCTTCGATGGTCGTTGAGTGCGTGACCAACAGTTACATGAATGCCGAAACCATCCGCGTGGATGGTGGCATTCGTATGCCACCCAAGTGATGTTATTTCAGAGGTGCAGGTAGAGAGCCTAAAAAGTTCTCTACCTGCACTAAATGTGCACTAAATGTGCACGGTAGGAAATAGATCGTCCTAATTCGGCTTTGGAAACCTGCTTGAAACGCCTCAGGATCGTTGAGGGTGTTTAGAAGCATTCCCGAAAGATGTGGCCTAAGGTTGAGATGTGTTAATCAATGGCTACAACATCGAGCCTGGCGCGAACTTGGCCGGGGCGGACCTGAGTGGCGCGGACCTGGTTGGCGCGCTCCTATCCTTCGCGAACCTGACCGGCGCGAACCTGACCAGTGCGATCTTGAGCGGAGCGGACCTGCGCGAGGCGTGGTTGTTCAATGCGGATCTGTGCGAAGCGGACTTGCGTGAAGCAGACCTGAGCGAAGCGGAGGTGACCGGTGCGAACCTGACCGGTGCGAACCTGACCGGTGCGAACCTGAGTAATGCGATCCTGAGTAATGCGATTCTCAGCGGCGCGAACCTGAGTAATGCGAACCTGAGTAATGCGATCCTGAGTAATGCGATTCTCAGCGGCGCGAACCTTAGCGATGCGAACCTGCACAAAGCAGACTTGAGCCCTGTGAACTCGAGCAAAGCAGACATGAGTAATGCAATCCTCAGCGGTGCGAACCTGCACAAAGCAGACCTCACTGGTGTCAACCTGACCAGAGCGGACTTGTCTGGTGCGAACCTATCGACGACTGACTTGATCGGTACGAAACTGGTGGGGGCAAACCTGAGCGGTGCGGACTTGCGTTGCGCGTGGTTGTCTGACGCGGACCTCACTGACGCGGACCTCACAGGTGCGAACCTGGACGGAGCGAAACTATACGGCGGGAACCTGCACAAGGCACACCTCACTGGAGCGACAATGCCCGACGGAACCATTCACGACTGATCGCTCAAAGCGCGGCATCACAAACTTCGCCCAGCAATGCTTTGTGCAACGCACGCTGCAATAGCCACGCCCACCAACGCACCGCAGAAACCTTGGTCACAAAACTTCACGACCCCCACCACCCATTGAGGGGCCCCACCCCCTACTTCTTATTCAGCAACAGAAATTTTCTGAAGTTATTTTTGAAAAAATCACACAACCCGCTCATCCCTAGGACTTAGTCATCACTAGTCAGAATTCCATGTGGGTTTGATTAAACCCCGTCGGCGACAAGACTTAATCCAGGCGACGCCAAAGCGGTTTTGGATACAAACCAGAATCACCGTAGTATTCGTCCTCTGATAGTCCTGCCATCTGTCTTGCTTCTTCATCCGACGTAGGTTCTACAAACCCGCGTTTTATCGCCCGCTCGGTTGCTTCATGGGCCATTGTTGCGAGTCTCTCCAATATCGCTTCCTCAGCATCACAGCAGGTCCAGAACGACAGACCATGCAACGTATTAAATGTCCCCCTAGTGTCAACATTTTTCCCGCATTGTAAGCAGATTTGGGGTTCATCATTCATGACGTAATCCTTTGAGGATGCATGCTCACAAGATTTTTTCTTGCGTGAGCTGGATTCCTTGGCATGTCCAATACAAGATTTTTCCGTCCGTCGAGTTTTTAACTCTGTGGAAGAGAAACAGGCTTTTTTCACACATTGGACATTTCATGAGGAAACCCTTCGTTGAAAAATCATTTCGATAGATACCCCGAGAAGACAGATCGCCCCAAGCAAACGACTAGGCCTACTCATGACGACTTTCTTGCGGCTTGTTTCGCCCTGAGTATGTGTCCGTCAAGGCATTCAAACGAACAGAACCGTTGCCCTAGATGAGTTATGAAATCAAAGATGTATTCATCTAGGGCGTTATAAGTGCCGTCCCATGCTTTGTGACTGTCTAGTAACTCACAACCACAAGCTAGACAATGGGAATGACCCGGTGCTTGCGTCAACATGAGGCAAGCCTTTGAAGAGCGATCTCAGAGATAGCCACCTTCAACAGATAACTGACCTCACGGGAGAAACGGCAAGGATTAGTCATTTAAGTTCCTCCTCGTCGTCATCCCAATCACGAGTTTTTGCCTCGTAATAACAAGTATCACAAGTCCATAAGGTGTATCCGTTTGGAGTGGTAGGAGACATCCCATTAACAACATCAACACCGCAGACATCGCATGGCTCACCTTCTTCATCGAAATAGTTTTCGTCACTCATCCGGCAAGTCCCTGACGAACGATCCGAGCGACAGATTCCCGTTGTATCGCTGCTTCTCTAGCATTTTGCGGTTTTTGTAAAGTCATTGTGATGCTCCTAATGCCAATAGGACCTATGCGAGTTCGATTATTCGGAGAATTATTGCTCCGCCAAAGGACTATATGACTATCTAAACCTTGATGCAATAAGCCATAAACACTGTTAACCCCCGATTTGCCACAATTAAAGCTGCCAACCAGGGACGAATTGCAACTCCAGAACGTTTGTGGTCGCGACGATTGATGATTGGGCTCAGACGTTTCACGTGTCTGGATCACGAAGTCTTCACGGGTGTAAGTCCATTGGTGGCAACCAAGGCACTCAATGGGCTCACCGCTTCATGTCGTCTCTGCACGCCTTGGGCATTCAATGCCACCAATCACCTTGGATATCTACGCTCACGCTTTACCCAAGGCCGATCGTCTAACAGCTGATGCTCTTGGTTCAGCGATTGACGCTTTGATCAGTCAAGCAGAGATCGGTTCAAACATCCGAAACTCGTAACAATCAAATGTTCATTGAAATGTTTGAAGGTATTGAGCTGCAAAACCATCGTCTCTCTACTTAATGACTAATTCTTGTAAATCCTCAGAAAAAGAGTCGGCATAAGGCCAAGTGGTTATTCAAAATAAATATGTTGATCCTAAATTTCGTCTGGCTTTTTTCGCGGTCCACCTTTCGGCTTCCACGACCACCCCGGGAGTGCTTCAAGCAATTCGGTGTGTTGTTTTGAAAGTTTTCCCTCTCGATATCTTTTTCGTTGATTTTGCCCCCATATTTTTAGGTCATGACCTTCAACTAATTTCCGAGAAAACATACAATGACCAAATTCCCTTGAATATTTCTTTGCTGCGAGGTACTTGCTCTCCCAACGATCGTCAAAACTTCGCCAGGTCCAACCTGATAAAGCTTCCAAAGCTTTAATCTGCTCGTCAGTTAAAGAACTATTGTGATATCTGTTCCGTTGAGCCTTAGCCCATAAACCTAGATTTATTCCCTCAAGAATCGTTCGGGGGAATTGGCAGTGCCCGTTTATTTGAGAAAAAGTCTCTGCAAGTTCGTACTTAGTATTCCAAGTATCTTCAATATTCTCATTAGTCCAGGTCCAGCCTTGAATTTCTTCCAAAGCATTTATGTTTTCTCTATCAAGTTTCCCTTGTTTGTATCGAATTCGCTTTTGTGCAACCCAAGGTCCGAGTCTGAAGCCATCGGCGGCAACGTACTTAGATGGTGGGTTCAGGTGATTGTGTGAATTCTTGAATTCAATTAGTTTTTGAATTCCTTCCGACAACAGTTTTTCCCGAAAATCCCACGACCATCCTGGTAGCGCCTCCAGTAACCCAACTCGTTCCTGTAACAGTGAGTTGTTTTTGTAATTCCCTTTTTGAGTTTGAATCCACTCACTGAGGGAAGACCCAAGCCCTAGCACTTCTGCCTCTCCGCAGTTTAGATGGCCATTTTTCTGAGCGAATTCTTTTAGGGTTTCGTATCCAAGTGTCCAGTTGTTTTTGAAAAGTTCTCCACTCCAAATCCAACCAGGAATGGTTTCAAGTCGTTCAATTCGCTCCCGTGTTAACTTTCCCATGTTGAATCTATTTTTTTGATTGCTTGCCCAAGAATAAAGAAGTTTCCCATTCGGCAATTTCAAATCTTTGGGTGGCATTGGTTTTTCTGGGTGGTCGTCGGCATATTTCTTAAGCGAATGAAAGAAAAATTCCCAATCGTCATTAAGTGGATCCCAAGACCAATCTGGAAGTTTGGAAAGTCGTTCAATACGATCCGGACTTAACTCCCCGTCATTGAAATAACGTCTTTGGCGAGTGGCCCAGTTATCTATTCCGAAGCCATTTTCTTTATATCCGCGCGGTGTTCTACAGGTTCCCGTTCGACTGGAATAGTCCACCATCGCTGAGAAAGTTTCTTCCCACTCTGTCTCATAAGGGTCCCATGTCCAATCTCCAATTGATTCAAGCAAACTTTTGTGCTCATCAGTCATTACTAACTTCGTTTTAGGTCTTCGTTGAACTGATACCCATAAACCGAGGCGAGTCCCGTCATCAAGGACAAATGACGACGGTAGACGAGATGTTCCATGCGCTTTGACATGCTCCAGAAGCAAGGCATACATCGTTTCCCATTGGTCAGAAATCGGGTCCCAGCTCCAATTAGGGAGTGCCTCTAGACGTTGAATTCTGTCGTAACTGATTCGCTGTGCTTTGTAATTTGCTCGTTGGTCTGCCACCCAGCTTCCCAATTTTGCACCCTGGAAGTCATGGGAGGTAGCTACGTAGGCATTTCCAGTTTGACTTACTTGTTGAAGTAATAGCCCGAACCACCATTCCCAAGAAGTCGTCAAATGTTGCAATACTGCGACTAAGAGCTTGTATGAAAACCCAGGGAGTAACGAGTCAATATCAATTGGGAGATCTTCAACTAGCCGATCTGGTAATTGCCCAACTTTGCCGGTTCGGCCCAGCTCTGTGCGAAGGGTGTTTAACTCAACAGCAAGTTCCTCATCGTGTGACTTCAATGCGTTGAGAATCGCCCAGATTGGTTTGAACGCCGTGTCTTCAAGTGCGTGTTCTGCATCGGCATCTGTTGGGATCAAGACTGGAAGAACGATTGTTCCGATTTCTTTGTTTGCTGATTTACGTATCGCTCGTCCAACTGCTTGGATGATGTCCACTTGGCTTGAGCGTGGGTCAATGAATGCGACTCCATCAAGGCTGGGTACGTCCACGCCTTCTGTAAGGCATCGTGCGTTAGTCAACAGAGCGTGCCGGTCTTGATCATCCTGTTTAAGTTGAGTGAGTAGGCGTCGGCGTTCGCCCGTGTTCATAGCACCAGAGATTGTTCCAGTCCATGTTGTTCCCTCTGGTTTGTGGGTGTCGGGCAACCATTCGAGGATTTTGATGTGGTCTTTTGCAAATTGGTCGGCTGATTTGATTCGCGAGTGGAAACTGATGGTCCGTTTGAGGTTGTAGTCCTTGGTGGCTTTCGCGAGGCCGATATGTGCTGCCAAAGTTCGTGCATCGGTCGTGACGGTGTCATTCACAGACACCAGTTCACGGCGATCAATCAAGTCCTGCACTTGTGGGTCGGTAACTCCAACAATGAGTACCCGGTAGTCGGAAAGTAGGTCTTGCTTAATGGCTTCGCCGAAAGACAGTTTGTGAAGGACGGGACCATAAACGATTTCGTCGTCCATGGACGTGATCTCAACTCCACGGTCTTCGGCTTTCGATTTGGCTGCGGGCGTATAGGTGCGAGGCGTTGCAGTCATGAACAGACGCTTATCGGCAACAACTTTGCTGTTGTCTAGAACTGTTGCGTAGTCGGCATCGGTTTTGCCAGTGAGTCGGTGGGCCTCATCACAGATCACCAAATTGAACGTGGTGCCGGTGAGTCGTTGAGCTTGTGCTACTCGTGCAGATGATTGGTACGTCGAAAAGATGATACGTGTCCCGGAATGCTGGAGGAAGTTGGCGATGTCATCGGGGTTGGTCGTGACTTCAAACGGCAACTCGTCAACTGTTGAGATTGGTTGGTCATCAGATTTGTTGACAGTGTCGTCTGAGCAGACGCACAGATACGACCAATCTGTTGTTGTGTTCTTGGACCATTCGGACAAAGTCTGCGATAACAAATTGAGTGACGGTACGAGGACGAGGGTGACTGCTGGTTTGAGTTGTTCGGTGATCCAGAGAGCCGTGAGCGTTTTGCCTGTACCGCACGCCATGATCAATTGGCCTCGATCATGATCACTCATGCCAGTAGTGACGTCAGAGATTGCTTGTTGCTGGTGGAGCCTGGGCGTCGCTTTAGGTTGAACCGGGTGTTGATCTAAATGGTCAATTGAGTTCGGCCATACATCAACTGAAGTTTCAAGGTCACTCAGCATGACCCTGACGACATGCTGGTCGGCAAGCATTCGCTGGGCGTTCAGTGACAATCCGTCAGTTGTCGCCACCAGCATTTTGTGTTTGAACGTGCTTGACGATGCCGCTGAGACGAAACTGTCTAACTCCGACTTAGGAATGGCTCGACTCTCATTAACACACTTGGCTTGAACAGCCATCAATGAGCCATCTAACAAACGAGCTACTAAGTCAATCCCGATATCTCGACCCGGATACTCAGGCCATTCATCCCACAACCAGACTTTTTCAATCTGACGTGAATGAATCGGGTCGTTCTCAAGCCACCATTTCGTCACCCGTTCAAACTGTTTACCCCGAGTGAGTGCATCAGGCGACAAAGCACTTAACAGTGTACGAAAATCACTGATTTGGCCCAAGTCGCTCACAAGTTCATTATGCCCTATGGGTAAGGCATTATTTGGGGCGACAGAAGGGGAGTATGGTTCGCTTATGAGATTAAGAGCGGGTTTCCTTGTCGGCGTAACGGTTGGTGCGCAGACATCGCGTAGGCGACTAACTGCTGCGCAGATTCCCGGGGCTTACAAGGTCGCTGGCGCACAGGATGAATAATGGCAGATACCAGCGACATCGCGTTGAGGGTGGTTCAAGAAATCGTGAGCATTCCCCCAATAGTCAGCAGGCCAGTGCTACCGTCATACGCGTGGCGCAACCTCGCACAGTCCGATCTGAAAAAGAACCTGCAGAACTGCTGAGTTTTCGCATATCTGCAGAGCAGCGCAAACAGCTCGACAAAGCAGCGAAACAGCGCAAGCAATCAGTCAGTGAAATCATCAGATCACTGATCAGTGAGCAGCTCACGGCATGAAGCAGCGAGTTCAGTGCTGGAAATGCGGTAGAGGAATGTTGCGAAACCACGAAGTTAGTCGGCGTGGAAATGTTGTTGACGGCGATATGTGGTATTGGAAATGTCAAGGCGAGGACATTCAAGTCTGGGATAGTAAGCACATGACCATGGAGGAAGTAGCCCGTGAACACAAGCTGCTCTGACACTCCTGCAGCATTAGCTGAGTATCTGTTCGTCGTTGGCGAGTTCGTCAGCGATTTCGTTTGCGATCCTCTCTGAGCGAGCGTTGCCTTTCAGGAGTATGGTCGGCGGTCCCGCCGAGAGTCGAGTACGTAGTTTCTCGGTCAGTGCCTGACGAGCGGCGTCTACAAAGGCTGGGGAGCAAAGTTCTGGCGGTAAAAGGTGAAGATACCTTTTGAGTGCCATGTCGATGATGTGTCCATACAAGCCTAGAAAAACAAACTCCGGATCTAATTCCTTTTCATCTTCCTTTTCATCTTCTTTTTCCGAATTGGCTTTATGCGTGTTCACCTGCGGAAACGTTGATTCATGATGACGCACCCGCGCGTCACCCTTCGCGTCATGCTTTGCGTCACCCTTTGCGACACGTGACCCGCCATCCTTTGCGACAAGTGCGCCGTCACCTTTGTCCTCTCTGAAGGCTGGGATCGGATTCGGAAATAGCAGTCGATACCTATTTGTTCCCTTAACTTCACCACACCGCTCAATTACCCCCTTGTCAACCATGGTCCTCAGACTGTTCTTCACCGACCTTCGTATCAAACCGGTGTCACTAGCGAGTCTTGGGGTGCCAACGAACGTTTCACATGTGGTGTCATTTGCGTATGAAAGTAACTGCAAATAGACCTTGATCTCTTGACCAGTCAAATCAAAGACCTTGTGAATCGGGGCCATGTTCATGACGTAGTAATCCAAAAGATGCTTCATCTCAAGACTCTGCTTCAAACTTTGAGCCCAGGATTAGTCGCGTATCGAGAATCCCCAGACGGCCGTTGAATCGCATCTCCTCGTACCTTTTAACGTTCGGGCTCGGCGTAGCCCAGAGCCGCTCGTAGGAGGGTCACGCTGACGACTCGTCGCTTGCCTACCCGGAGCACAGGGACGCCTTCCATTAGCACTCCACTTTCCTTGTAGGCGTTGTGGGCGGTCGACTTTGCTATACCTAGGACATCGGCAGCTTGCGATACAGAAATGGTTACCCGTCCTGGATCAAGTAATAAGTCAAAAGGTCGGGATGGGAGGTTGGGTTCTTTTTCGTTTGTCATGCCTCCAAGTAGATCACTTCTCAGTTGCAATTCCATATCCAATCAGATATTGTTATTTAGATATGGAACTGGAGGTGAGTTTTGCCGAGAATCAGAATGAATGTTGACCACTTCATCAACCAAGAATCACTTGAGTCGTTCCGTGAAATCACGACACACACCTTCAAGTTGCGTGATCGTGAAGTAACCATCCATTGGTACTCCTGGGATTGCCCCTTTCCGTCAACTGAAGTTCTTTGGTTCGATGCTCCTCCCGCAAAGAGAAAAACACAAAAGGACATACGTGGAGCCTTCTGTAATCAACGCTTCGTACTCACGGGTCTGGGAGGTACGGTCCGTTTTCGTATTGGCCAGATGAGTGACCTCGGTGTCGGCTCCGTTGACGTCAAAGCACCGTTTGAAATTATTGAATACTCGCTGCACGCATGGGAACACCCAAAGGTTGATTTCACTTCACTTGACCCACCAGTTGGAAGTATTCCATCGCGAATTCCTGAAATCAGTAAAGCCGCCTGGAATGTGATCACAAGAGAAGCATTCAGACTTATCGGTGTCGACGGAATTGCGATAGCTCCAAACACAGAAAACTCCGACGTCGACGAATGGGACTACACAATCAAACGAAACCACTATTTTTCAAATACTCAGCTCCGCGAATTGATCCCAACTGGGCGGGCGCATGCCCTCGATCTCAAACATGTCAAAGAAGCCGCAAAACTCTACGACAAGAGCGCGTTCGGCAAGCACGGCGGTGCAAGTCACGAATACCAGCGGATTTCTCAAATCACTGGCTTCGGTTATCAAAGTGTCCGAAAACAAATTCAAGAAGCCTTCAACCAAGGCCTGATTCAAAGACCACCAAAAGGGAAGGGGAAATCAAAATGACTAACAACAGAGGCACCATCACTAAGCGCAACGTTTCGTGGGGCTATTCATTCGCCTATACAGACGATCACGGCCACCGGCGCTGGGCGCGCAAAAGTAACAAAAAATGGAAACAAAAAGATGCTCAACAAGCAATGACCGAAGCACTCGCGAAAGTTGATGCAGGGCACGCGCTCGGGACCGCAAAAGGAACTGTCGGAGATTTTCTGCGTGAGTGGATCATCACATATGAGAAGTCAGGAATCCCGAAAGCATCAACAGTCGCGAATCGACAGAACAACATCAACTATTACCTGATCCCATTTCTCGGTGATCTGAAACTCGCTGAACTAACACCTGCAAGAATCCAGAGGTTTTATGCCGAGTTATTGACTGAAGGAAGTCACAAGCACAAAGGTGAACCACTATCACCAAAGACGGTCACCCATGTGGCAGGGACGTTGCAACGCGCACTCAATGACGCTGTTGATCTCGACATCATTATGCGTAACCCCTGCGAGAAAGCACGACCACCCAAAGTCACACGGCCAGAGATGCAGATATGGGACGACGATCAGATCGCTCGGTTCATCACCTATTGCACAGAGATCAACGAACCGTTACTCGCTCTCTACCGGCTCGCTCTTTTACACGGATTACGTCGTGGGGAGTTGCTCGGGCTTCGTTGGTCTGATGTGGATTTGCTTGGGCACAGCATTGCTATCTCGCAGAGCCGAATCATGGTCAATAACGCTTCACGCATCGAAACACCGAAAACCAATGCGGGCCGTAGATCGCTTGCTATTGACGCGGGAACAATCAACGCTCTAGCAAGACTCAAAGACGCCCAGGAAGTCACAGCACGGCTTCTAGGGGTCTCTGAGTTCGCGCTGGTCTCAACGATGCCCGATGGCGAGCCCAAGAATGTCGCTGGCTTTTCAAAAAGATTCCGTACCATCGCAAAAATGGCGGGACTGCCGGTGATTCGACTTCACGACGCACGCCACACCTCGGCCACCAAAATGCTAAGTGATGGAATCCCCGTACAAGTTGTCTCCGCAAGGCTGGGGCATAACAAAACATCGGTGACACTTGACGTGTACGCGCACGCATTACCGAAAGCTGATCGTGACACGGCCAACCTAATCGGCAATTCAATAGATGAAGCGATCAAGCGATCTGCGCTGACTTCAAAAAACGATTGAAACGATGTGCACTAAATGTGCACGGGACTAGGAAAACTCCACAGAACCACACGAACAGGACAAGCACAAAAGCCCTGCATGCAAAGAACTAGACGCTTTAGGACATCACAGAACAAAACACAAAAGCCCTGTGAAAGGAAGATGCCACCCAAGTGATTGCGTGAAACTGGTGCAGAATTGCTGTGAATAACGCAACTATTCTGCACCAGAAGCACAAGGGGATTATTCGGGGATGATGGCTCCGGTGATGATTGCACCAGTGAGAATTGCGCCAGTCATGTTTGCACCGGTGAAATCGGCGTAAGTCAAATTGGCATCGGTGAAGTCAACGTTGGTGAGATCGGCACCAGTTAGGACTGCATCGGAGAATGTGGCACCCGTGAAGTTAGCGCCGATGAGCGATGCGCCATCAAGTTGTGCCTTGCGGAAACTTGCGCCCTGTCCTTGAGCATCGGCCAAGTTGGCATTTGCGAAATTCACTGATGAAAAATTCGCGCCAGTTAAGGTTGCGCCGCTCAAGTCGGCACCGGTCAAGTCGGCGAAAGAAAATCCTGTCTCGGTCAAGTTGGCCTGTGAGAGATTTGCCGAGGTCATCGTTGCTGAACCAAAAAATGACTTTGTTAAATCTGAACCTGACAAGTTCACTTCGGTCATGTCTATACCTTTGAAGTTCATGTCGATGAAGCTGCTGTTTGACAGATCTTGACCTGCGAATTCGGTGGGAAGGGAATCTTCAGCAGCTTCGCTGGTCATTGGAGCATCACTGGTCATGGGAGCTGATTCGGTTGACGGAGTTGATGATTCTTTTGAATCGTCACCACCACAACTGGCCAGAACGAGCAGAGATAGCAAAGCGGTTGATGTGAGTTTTTTCGTGATGTTTTTCATGATTGTTTTACCGTAGTAAAGAACCTGGTATTTAACACCCGTAAAAAGTGTGACACGAATTACTAAAGATTAAATTCAGACTTGTTGTGAAGGCTTTTAGGTCGTGTAATCGGCGTTGATGCGCACATAGCCATCAGTGAGATCGCAACCCCACACAGTACTTTTCGCTTGGCCCGTTTGTAATGACACATGAATGCGCACTTCGTCGCCACGCATGTACTCGCTCAGTTGCTCAAGCCCAGATTCATCAACTGCAACGGGGTAGACCTCTTGATTTCCAAAACGAATAATGACCTTATTCTGATCGATGTCGGTGTACTGGCTGCATTTTCCAACGGCCATGGCAACTCGACCCCAATTGGGGTCTGCGCCATGAACGGCTGTCTTCACGAGAGGTGAGTTGACAATCGCTTTAGCGACAGTCTTGGCCTGTTCGCCATCGCGTGCCTGATCGACACACACTTCAATCAGGGTTTCGGCGCCTTCGCCATCGCGTGCGACTTGCTTGGTCAGCGATTGAGTGACTTGTTCGAGGGCTGCCTCGAGTTCGGCAAGATTGACTGCGCCGGCAGCACCACTGGCCAACACAATCGCGGTGTCAGAAGTTGATGTATCGGTATCGACTGAAACGCAATTGAATGTGCGATCAATCACGCGACGCCAGATGGCATCGAGTGCATCACCTTCAACATTGGCATCGGTGAATGCCATGGTGATGAGGGTTGCCATATTCGGCTCAATCATTCCGACGCCTTTGGCTACGCCGACGACACGCGCTGGACCAGAACCAATTGTGGCTTCAGCAATCTTGTGCACAGTGTCGGTCGTCATGATGCCACGAGCAACTGAGTCGGCATCATTGTTGGGTAACGGAAATGGCAAGGCCGCCAATCCAGTACGAACTTTTTCAATGGGGTATTGGCGACCGATGACTCCTGTTGAGGCAATGAGTACATCATGTGGGTCGCAACCGATTTTCTTAGCAACTCCCTGTACTACTTCGAGAGCGTTGGCAAGCCCTTGTTCGCCCGTTGCAACATTGGCATTTTTCGAAATGACGACAACGGCGCGGGCCGAGTGACTTGCAATGTGCTTGCGTGAAACTAAAACACTGGGGCCAGCGAAACGACTTTGCGTGAAGACACCAGATGCGGCGACAACAGTGTTGGCGGCAACAACGGTGAAGTCATCGCTGGTGTCTTTGATGCCGATGTTGGTGACAAAGCTGGTGAACCCTTGGGGCAGAGCAGTCATGTTGACTCCTAGTTTTTGTGGAGGGCGGCATTGAGCCCACCCCAGTTGCCCGAACGTTGTGTTGCTTCAATCGCACCCGTGACACTGTTGCGGCGGAACAACAATCCGCTTGCACCAGACAACGTGCGACCCTTCACGACTTCGCCGTCGGGCAGTGTGATGAGCGAGCCACCAGTGACGTACAAGCCGGCTTCAACGATGCACTCGTCACCAAGGCTGATTCCGATGCCGGCATTCGCGCCAAGCAGGCAACGCTCGCCAATGCTGACAACTTCTTTTCCGCCACCTGAAAGTGTGCCCATGATTGAGGCGCCGCCACCGATGTCGCTGCCGTCACCGACAACGACGCCAGCCGAAATTCGTCCTTCAACCATTGACGCGCCAAGTGTGCCCGCGTTGAAGTTGCAGAAACCCTCATGCATGACGGTGGTGCCGGTTGCCAAGTGAGCACCCAGGCGCACGCGGTTGGCGTCGGCGATGCGAACGCCAGATGGCACAACGTAGTCGGTCATGCGCGGGAACTTGTCGAGCCCGTGCACGTTGAGCAAGCGACCGCTGCGGCGTTCTTCCCAGCGCACTTGATCAATGTTTTCGGGCAAAATCGGACCAATATTGGTCCATGCGACATTGGTGAGCAAACCAAATGCGCCATCGAGATTGAGGGTACGGGGCTTAGCCAAGCGATGTGACAACAAGTGCAAGCGCAAATAAACATCGATGGCATTAGTCGGTGCAGAGTCGGTGTCAATCACGATTGTGGCAACTGAAACAAGTACGGCGCGCAATGCGTGATGTTGATCGGCAGTCGTGCGATCGGACGTTGGTGCAGATTCGCCCCAACCGAGTTCGTGAAACCAAGCGTCAAGAACTGTTCCATCGTTACTGGAACCATTATCAACTCGAGTGACTAGTGCGTGACCCCATGCTGCGGGCATGACAACTCCTTATGTGCGATGAGATTAAAACGCTTCTGGACGAAGCGTGGGGAACAAAATAACTTCCTTGATTGATGACACACCTGAAAGCAACATGGCAACACGGTCCATGCCGACTCCGAGGCCACCGGTTGGTGGCAAACCAAATTCAAGAGCACGCAAGTAATCTTCGTCAACGGTTCCACGTTCGGCATCGCCGGCATCTTTGGCGGCCTGCTCTTCTTCAAAACGCAAACGTTGTTCGACCGGATCGTTGAGTTCGCTGTAGCCATTGGCAAGTTCGCGAGCACCGACGAATAATTCAAAACGTTCAGTAATGAATGGGTCGTTGCGATCGGCACGAGCCAACGGCGAAATTTCAACAGGATGTCCGGTGACAAATGTGGGACGGATGAGCGATGACTCGGCGGTGAATTCGAAGATCGCTTCGATCATCTTGCCCGAACCCCAACGCTTGTCGTAGCGCATGCCCAACTTGTCGGCCAGTGCACGAAGAGTTTCGACGGGTTGCGATGGATGGGTTTCAACACCAGTTTTTTCGGCGATGAGTTCCATCATGCTGGCACGTCGCCATGGTTCGGCCAGGTCGACTGTATGTACAACACCAGCGGGATCGGCAATACCGACAACGGTGGTGCCAATGGCATCGCGCGCTGCCTGAACAATGAGTTCTTCGCAGATCGCCATGACCTCGCTGTAGTCACCGAATGCCTGGTAGAGCTCCATCATGGTGAACTCGGGGTTGTGGCGTGTGCTGATGCCTTCGTTGCGGAAGACGCGACCAATTTCGTAAACACGCTCCATGCCGCCAACGATGAGTCGCTTGAGGTGAAGTTCAAGCGCGATGCGCAAGTACAACTGCATGTCGAGTGAGTTGTGATGGGTGACGAATGGTCGTGCATGTGCGCCACCGGCTTCAACGTGCAATACCGGTGTTTCAACTTCGATGAATTCTTTGGCGGCCAACGAACGACGGAAACTTGAAATCACTGCATGGCGAACTTCAAACGCGCGACGAGCGTCTTCGTTGACAATGAGGTCGGTGTAGCGCTGACGGAAACGAGTATCCGTGTCGGTGAGACCCTTCCACTTATTGGGAAGCGGACGCACTGCCTTGGATAACAATTCAAGTCGCGACACCTTGACGGAGAGTTCGCCCTTGCGCGTTGTCATCACATTGCCGTACACGCCAACCCAGTCACCGAGGTCAAGAGATGCGACATCGGCAAAACCTTCGTCGCCAATGACAGCTTTAGAAACAAACAACTGAATATCAGATGAACGATCGCGAACAGTTCCGAAAATTAATTTGCCCTGTTCGCGCTTGAGCATGATGCGTCCAGCGATCGCAACTTCATTGTCGGTCTCGGTGCCGGCTTCAAGGTGACCCCAAGTGGCGCGAATTTCAGCCAAGGTGTGGGTGCGATCAAAGCGGTAGGGGTAGGGGTTGACGCCCTTGGCGCGCATGTCATCAAGTTGGCCGAGGCGACGGCTCTTTTCTGCTTGAAGCCCGCTTCCCGTCAGTTCGGGGATGTCGAGATCTTCGTTTTCGTCGGGGGTATTTGACTCTGCACTCACAAGAGAAAGACGGTAGTTGCTAGAACGCCGTTGCGCTGAGTTCTTTTGGCTTTGCCTCATGAGAAACGACGATTGCTGAGTGATTGAGTTGACCGCTGTCTCAGGAGAACCGCTCGGACAGCATTGAGCCGAGGGCTAGCCTGAGCCCATGTCGGTACGTTTTCTCATTATTGGTGGCGGTCCAGCCGGAAATACTGCCGCGACTTATGCGGCTCGCTTGGGCGCCGATGTCGTGATGGTTGAACGGGAAATTGTCGGGGGAGCGGCCCACCTTCTGGATTGCATTCCGTCCAAGACCATGATTGCCACTGGTGGAGCGATGACTCTTGGTCGCAAATCGGCTGGCATGGGTCTGGAAGAAATGCAACCCGAAGTTGATGTTGAAGCGCTGACCGACCGAATTGAAGATATTAAAGATCATCTCTCGAACAGCACGACCGAACTTTTGACGAGTCAAGGGGTGCGCATGATTAAGGGCAGTGCCAGATTTGCTTCGTCCCAAAGTGTTGTCGTCACGACCCCCGATGGTGCCGAAGAAATGATTGAGTTTGATGCCGCCATGATTTCGACGGGTTCGCGTCCGCGAATTCCTGATTGGGTGCAACCCGACGGCGAAAGAATCTTGACCACGCGCGACTGTTATCCGCCCAAGATTTTTCCGACCAATGTGTGCATCGTTGGTTCGGGTGTCACGGGCGTTGAGTTCGTGCATATGTTCGAATCATTCGGTGCCAAGGTCTCGTTGGTTGTGAGTCGCCAACAAGTGTTGCCAGGCAAAGATCCAGAAGTTGCTGCAGTTCTTGAAGATGATTTCTTGCGTCGCGGAGTGCGTTTGCTGAAAGGCGCGCGAGCCGAGTCAATTGAACGTGAAGGCGATGAAGTCGTCATCAAATGTGATGATGGTCGACAAGTGCGTGCAAGCCACGCAGTTCTTACGATTGGTTCAATCCCTAATAGCGACGGACTCAATCTTGAAGCAGCTGGGGTACACATGGATGGTGGCGGGTACATCCCGATCAACCATCACTGCATTACCAATGTTGAACACATCTATGCAGGTGGCGACGTGAGCGGCAAGTTGCCACTGTCATCAGTTGCATCGATGCAAGGTCGCAAGATTGCCGAACATGTGATGGGGCTTCATACTCGCGATCATCGCCACCTCGACTA
>CAMDCI010000025.1 GCA_945889715.1 Bifidobacterium breve
ATCCGCAGAGCGAAAAGATTGACTTGCCATCGTGGGTGGTGCTGAAGGCAATCGACGAAACATTGAATCGTTGTCGTGCTCGTGGAATCAGTGATCCGCTACCAAAAGCAATGCGTAAGAAATACAAACTCATGGATCGCCAAGATGCACTGTTCGGAATTCATATCCCAGAGACTTTTGCCGAGAAAGAAATGGCTCGACGGCGTTTGGCATTCGATGAGTTGCTGCGAGTGCAATTGGTTTTGGTGATGCGCAAGCGATTGATTGAACGCGACTCCATCGGAATTCAGCACAAAGTTAATGGTCAGCTCGTTGCGCGCTTTTATCAGCACCTGCCGTATGAATTGACTCAGGCTCAACATCGAGTCATTGCCGAAATCGAAGCCGACCTGGCAAGCCCGCACCCGATGCATCGATTGTTGCAAGGTGACGTAGGCGCTGGTAAAACGATTGTTGCAGTATCGGCAATGTTGGCCGCTGTTCAAGGTGGGCATCAAGGTGCCCTCATGGCGCCAACTGAAGTCTTGGCCGAGCAGCATGCAGTAGGTATTCGCAAATTGTTAGCTGGCTTATACATTCCAGCGAGCGACAACTTGTTTGGCGAGCGAGAAGTGCGAGTCGAATTATTGACGAGCAGCGTGACGGCCGAACGGCGTCGCGATGTCATTGCAGGTCTCGCCGACGGAAGTATTGACATCGCGATTGGCACTCATGCCCTTATCCAAGACTCGGTGCAGTTTCATAGTCTCGGTGTCGTTGTCGTCGACGAACAACACCGCTTTGGCGTTGAGCAGCGCGCGGCGTTACGCAACAAGGGTGAAGACGGTGGGGCAGTACCCGACGTTTTGGTGATGACTGCAACTCCAATACCTCGCACCGCCGCCATGACTGTGTACGGCGATCTTGACGTGAGTGTTCTCGATCAAAAGCCGCCAGGGCGCTCTCCAATTGTGACCAAACACGCGTTAGGTGATGAAGAAGAGGCTGAAGTGTGGACCGATGTACGCGCCGAAGTTACCGCAGGGAGACAGGTGTACGTCGTGTGTCCTCTTATTGAGGAGAGTGAAAAATTAGAAGTCGCCTCGGCCGAAGAAACAATCGCACGTTTGGCGTTTGATGAACTGAAGGGCCTTCGCCTGGCTTTGCTTCATGGACGCATGTCATCGGCCGAGAAGGAGTCGGTCATGGATGCATTTCGTACTGGTGAAATAGATGTGCTCGTTGCAACAACGGTGATCGAAGTTGGTGTCGACGTTCCAAATGCCACGATCATGGTGATTTTGGATGCTGATCGTTTTGGTATCGCTCAGCTTCATCAATTGCGTGGTCGAGTTGGGCGTGGGGTACACGCTTCGCGTTGTTGGTTGGTGACATCGATTAAAGAGAATGATGATGGTTTGCTCTCTGAATCAAATCCACGTATTGAGGCATTGGTTGAATCAGACGACGGTTTCTACCTGGCCGAGGCCGACCTCGAATTGCGCGGTGAGGGCACGTTGATGAATAAAGAACAAAAAGGTCGCAGCGACCTCAAGTTGGCTTCGTTGCGACGTGATCGCGAATTGGTTGAGTTGGCGCGCGAAGCTGCATACGAAGTGGTTGACCCCGACATCACATTGGCGAAACAGCCTGAACTCCGAGCCGAGCTCTCAATGTTCCTTCGACCCGAGGACGAAGAATTCCTCTTTAAGAGTTAGCGCAACCATCTAATTTTGGCGATGGGTCAATGCGTAGATTGCTCAAACTTGGCTGACCTGATTTAAGGGCAACCGATAATTGGGCTTGCTCGCCAAGACGGGTGGCAGATACAACCTTGCCATCAACGATGAGGACTGCAGATCCTGCTCCGACAACGATCAAGAAATCAACGGGTTCCGAGACATCGCCGACTAGATCTTTTGCAGCAAATTCAACATTGTCACTAGATGATGATGCTCGTGTTGACGACAGTGACAGGTGCACGTTCTCGTAGGTTTGGGTTGGATCAGCGAAATTGAAGACAATTTCCGCGTCGTTGTTGGAGCCCTCGGTACTTAATGTGCCGGCAACGCGAACACAGTTCGTATCTGACAAAACAAATGGTGAGGTATCGATGAATATCTTGTCCGATTCAATACTTGTCGCCGTAGAGGGAATCACAAGTATCTTCGTCCAGTCGTCTTTAGTGAGACTTACTTCCATTGAGTTGCCGTCATAAACCTGAGTGAAGTTGTTGGTGACGTATTGAGCGAATGGAGTCTGCTCATTCAAGACTGTTTCTTTTGGCCGGATGTAAGCCCGCGGTTGCGTTTGCTTCATATCTTGCGCGAACCAAATCCAAGTCTCTGACAAGACGTACTTCGGCGAAGTATTTCCTAAGTAGATTTCACCCAACATGAATGACTTCCAACTGAATCGAGTTGCTGGTACCCGGTCATGTTCTAGGTATGTCCATGGGTACATCGTCCATGCAAGTAGCGGATCGCCCTCGTGTGAAACAAGGTCAATAATGGCGCGAGTAGTGCGACCTTCTCCACCTTGGTTTTGGGTTCGTTGTTCTTCGTAATGGCTCAATGTCGTGAAGGTGCCGAGTTGCTGAACTCCGGTCCAAAAGAGATCGGAACATTGAGAAAACAGCATGATGACGGCAGTCGCAATGGGTAAGGCGTAGCCAACTTTGTCGGGGGCGAGAGAACCTTGGGCCTCTTTGCGATGTGCCACGACGATTCCGAGTTGGGCTATCAAAATCGCACCCATGAAAACGCTGGGAACTGCTAATACCGAGAAGTAATGACTTGAATATCGTTGACCAAGAATGAGTTCAATCCACCCGGTACCAAACCACAAGATCAATGCGATGTGCATGACTCTTTGAAATTTTTCTAGAGAACTCCAATTGAGCCACGTCGTGAAAACGAACCCGACGACGAGCAGAAGCATGAGAGGTCGGTCTTGGTAGTAACCAATGGACTGCGTCCAACCAAGGCCGAGTTGGTTGACGAAACTCCGGCCGGTTCCGGCGCTCATAAAGCCGGCGTAGGTCCACCATCCGGACCAAAACTCGTCCAGCGAACCGCGCAATAAATACCAAACTGGCGCAGTCAAGATTGTTGTGGAAAACGTTGCGATGGCGACAATGATCGGTCGTTCAAATTGTGGGGCAAGACGACGATGAATCATCAATGCGACGCCGAGCACTGTGGCAGCAAAGAGGGTCGTTAAGAGAGTTTGAACGGCGAGTCCAAGAACAATGAACGAGCACACGTATGTCCATTGACTGCGGCGCGGATTTGACCAAGCACGGGGCCACCAGATGAACGCGAAGACGACAGCAACCGCACAAGTTGTCATATTTCGGCTGTAAATGACTCCCGCGTAATCACTTGAGGAAATTGTGAAGTGTACGAAAACTAGAACAGCAGCACTCAGGGCAATCGTTTTTGATGCACCAGAAATTCGCGCGACTGCAGCGACGGCTAACGAAAGCAGTGCTGAAATTGCCAACACGTATAAAGCAATACCAAACCAATAACTGCCTGGCGACGTGAAAAGTCGCACGGAGTCGTAGAGCACAGTTTCAAGCGGTCCCTTATTGTGAATTCCGTTTTGATAATAAGTTCCGCCGAATTTTGCGGAGCGTTCGATAATTGTCTTGGTGTATTGCGGATCAAAGTCCTGCGAACGTAGTTCATTTGATATCAATGCACCTAGCCCAATGATGGCTAATGCAGACTGGGCAAATGCGGCCGAGAAGCGAGTGCGTGGTTTCTCGGATGTCAGCTCAACTGACGCGGAAACTGGACGATTCCTCACATCGAGATAAATCTTTTCAATCACAAAAGCTGTCGAAAGAATCAAAACGACAAAGAGCCGGAAGAATGGACCGATGAGGTGGCGTTGGACTTCAACCGCGTCGCCAGCTATTGAGGCGTATAACTCAACAAGGGCGGCACTTAATGCGACTATTGAGACAATGGCCAGTTTGCGAGACTTTGACAGGAAAAAGAGTCCAGCAATAGATATGACGCCGGTGAGTATCCATAAATTCAAAGCCTCTGTCGTTCGCGGTGAGTCGAAGCCAAAGGTTTGCGCGGGCAAACGTTCGAGAGTTTGGAAACGGTCGTAATCGTGAAAGTCGTACGCCAATGCGGCGGGCAGTTCTTTACTCATGATGTCAAGCCAAAACGGCGAGTCAATTGCTAGTGAAAGAAGTTGATCGGTCTGGCCTGAACCATTGACCCAGTGGCGGAAATCGACGAGGTCTGGAGACTTTAAGAAGACTTCTCCGTCGTCCCATGTATTGCGGCCGACTCGTCCGACCAGCGTTTCATTAGTTGGCATGCCGCGATCGACAAAATGATTGGTCATTACTTGATCGGGCAATATTCGCAGTCCGATGTTGTTCATCAGTGGGTACTGGTTTCGATTACTTACTGCCTGGGCGACAGAAATATATGAAAAGGCAAGAAGTAACACGCCCACACACTTGACGAGTGTCCTTCGCAATGCTTGATCACTCGCTCGCCAAGCGAAAATTGCTAAAGCCAGGACAAGTACCAGCGCTGGGATGCCATGTGAGTCACGCACCAACATCCAGGCGACAGTCGCCAAAGTCGCTGTCCAGATTCGGACTGCGGTGAAAACTTGAGCCGCGCGAAGCCAGCAAGTGAGAGCGATGATCGAAAGTGAGATACCGAGTGACTCACTCAATACTTCGAGATTCCAGATACCAAATCGTGGCTGTATCGCAATGGCAGTAATTGCTGCGCAAGCCAACCAAGCAAGTGGGCGCACTTTCATGATGCGCAAGATTGTGTGGCATAAGAAGGCCACTGAAACTGCGAAGAGTGTGGTTTGTATCAGCACGAATGCCCGGTTATTGAAAGCACTCAACCACATCATCAACGGCACGCCAACGGGTCGCTCGGTAAACCAGAACGACGGGCTAATTGGTCCAAGTTTGGCAACTTTTAGATAAGACGCAGAGTCAGGGAAGAAAGAGGGGAACCCTTTTTTCCAACCCGGTCCAAGAACACGTACCAGATAGAGCAACACTCCAAATGTCAAAACAGTGAGTGAGCGATCTGTCCGCCTCCAGCGTTGCCAACATTTATCTATCAAGGTCGTTGTCCTCGTCAGGCAACACCAGGTCCCAGCGGTCAAGACAGTCACGACATTTATATGTCACGATGTCGCCCGGGAACCACAAGCCGTCCTCGGGTGGATACGAAGTGAGATAACAACGCCCCCCGCAATCGACACACACGATTTCCGCCTCGGGAGTCACCCGCATAGTCTGCCGTAATATGGGTACATGCGCGTCGTTGCCGGAAACCTGCGAGGTCGACCCATCGTTGCTCCCGAGGGCGAGGCCACCCGGCCTACGACCGACCGTGCACGCGAAGCCACGTTCAATTCGCTAGTCAGTCTCGGTGCTGTCGAAGGTGCCAAAGTCGTTGACCTGTTTGCCGGAAGCGGGGCAATGGGTATTGAGGCACTGTCGCGTGGGGCTGCGTCGTGCGCGTTTCTTGAACGTGACCGCAACGCACTTGACTCAATTCGTTACAACATCAAGACGCTGCAACTCACTGATAACACGACAGTTTTGTCGGGCGATGTCATGACACATGTTGTCGCACTGCGCAATGTCGACTTGGTTTTGGCCGACCCGCCATACGACTTTGATCGTTGGACCGACCTCTTGACAGTCCTCAACCTCGTCTTGGCGCCAGGAGGAGTGGTGGTCACCGAAAGTGGCCGAGAAATCCAGCCCCCCGAAGGGTGGCAGATCGTCCGTTCAAAACGATACGGGCGAGCGTGGGTGGCGTTTTTGCAACGCACCGATGGCTAAAACCGCTACCGTAAGTAATGCATGGTTGCTTCATCTGCTCTCACGGCTCTGTATCCGGGCAGTTTTGACCCGTTTCACAACGGCCATCTTGATGTTGTTGAACAATCGGTCGAGCTTTTTGGGGCTGTTGTCATTGCCGTCATGCATAACCCGCAAAAGCCGAGTGGGCTCATTGATCTCGATCGCCGAGTTGAGCTTGTCCGGTCTTGCGTGAGCCATTTGCCGACCGTGAGGGTGGCGGCTCATCCCGGACTGGCCGTTGATGCTGCTCGAGCCGAGAAGGTCAATTTCATCGTCAAGGGTCTGCGCACACCTGGAGATTTCGAGATTGAGCAGCAAATGGCGCACACTAATTATTCGGTGTCAGGCGTGCGTACGGTCTATTTACCGTGTCATCACGGGCAGGCATTCATCAGTAGTCGGTTTATTCGCGATATCGCCCAGCACCACGGTCAGGTCAGCCATTTGGTCCCTGCTCCAGTCGCCGCTGCTCTGGCGGGTATCTTTGGAGAGCCTGCGGCAGATCACCGACCCAGCTCTGAAAGAAAATCATGAAACCAGATTTCGACGACTTTGATGACGACACCGGCTCATACGACCGCGGGGTCAATGAGCAGATCGGTGATTCAGGCGTTCTATTGCGCCGAGCCATCGACATCATTGCGACGGCACCCAATATGCCGTTGTCCTCGACACCACGTATTGACCGCGATGAAATCATCGAGATCCTTGAAGAGGCTCTGCATCGTTTGCCCGACGAATTGCGTCAAGCTCGCTGGATGATGAAAGAACGCGATGAATTTATCGCGCGCACCCGCCGTGAGGCCGATGAAGTCATTGAAGCCGCCAAGGTTCAGGCCGAACGCTTCGTGCAACGTGCCGAAGTCGTGCGTGCTGCTGAGCAACGTGCTCGTCAGATCGCCGAAACTGCTGATGAAGATGCCCGTCGCGTGAAGAATGAGATGGAAGATTTCCTCGATCAGCGCCTCGCCAGTTTCGAGATTCTGCTCGACAAATTGGTCAAGACTGTGGCGACGGGCCGACGCCGTTTGGCCATCGGGGAACGTCAAGAAGAGGGCTCTCTATCGCTGAATGACGAAGCCGTCGTTGAGTCGTATTCAGATGATTCTGGGGCGATTTTCTTCGACCAAGACAACACTGCCGGCCGGTGAGAAACCCACTTTTGGTCAATGCCCTCGAGATGCTGCGGCGTCCCGGGACGGCCAAAGAGGTTGAAATTTCGATACTGCCTGGCGTGCTCGACATTGACGATCAGCGTCTTGTTCCTGGCACCGAGATTACGGTCGAAGTTCAATGCGAAAGCCTGTCGGACGGCATCGTTGTCAATGGCCATATCGGGGCCGAATTTCATGGCGAATGCCGACGGTGTCTGCAACCAATCGGCTCGGTACTGAATATTGAGGTGCACGAGCTCTATCAACTCGTGGTGACCGACCCTGACGCCTTTGCGATACACAACGACCAGATCGACTTGGCACCCATGGTGCGCGAAACGGTCCTGATCGAACTCCCAGACGCTCCCTTGTGCCGAAGTGACTGTGCTGGCCTGTGCCCGACCTGTGGGGTTGACTTCAATTTTGAAAAATGTGGCTGTGCGGCCCCAATTGTCGACTCACGCTGGGCCGCTCTTGATGCCTTGCGGGATCAGTTGCCCGAATAATTCCCCGAATTATTTTGGGATCACCCAGAGAGTTGCCCGGTGGGGGTGGGGATCTCGGCTGATTACCGCTAATCTCAAAGGGCTATTAAGAGGAGAAGTGCGCCGTGGCCGTTCCGAAAAGAAAAAAATCGAAAATGAAGGGTCACAGCCATCAGGCTGGAGCCTGGAAGCTTGAAGCCCCGTCGCGCAGCCTGTGCCCGCGTTGTGGTTCAGCCAAGTTGCCGCACACTGTGTGTAAGGCATGCGGCTGGTACAAGAACCGCGTTGCTATCGAAGTCTGATCCAGACATCGTCTGACAATTCTTCGTCTGAGATTTTATGTTGCCCATCGCCGTCGACGCCATGGGCGGCGATTTTGCCCCAAGCCAAATTGTCGCTGGTGCATTGCAAGCCGCTGAACTTGGTATTCCTATTGTTCTCGTCGGTCCCGAAGGTCTTGAAGGACGCGGCGATCTTGAACTGATTGTTGCCTCTGAAGTCATCGGAATGGATGATGACCCGGCCTCTGGCGTTCGTCGCAAGAAAGATTCAACTCTCGTTCGTGCTGCTGAAGCAGTTCGTGATGGCAAAGCATCGGCGATGATTTCTGCAGGTAACACCGGCGCCACCATGGCCTCAGCGTTATTGCGCATGGGTCGCATCAAAAATGTGAATCGTCCAGCGATTGCAACACCCATTCCGGTTCCGGGTGGACGTCCAACAGTTTTGCTTGATGCTGGTGCGAACTCCGAAGTTCAGGCCGAATGGCTCGTTCAATTCGCAATCATGGGTTCGGTGTATTCGCATCATCGTTACGGCGTTGACAACCCGAGAGTTGGACTGCTGTCAATCGGCGAAGAGCCTGGCAAGGGTGACACGCTTCGCAAAGAGGCCTATGAATTGCTGCTCAATGCAACTGGAATCAATTTCATCGGCAACGTTGAAGGCCGTGACGTGATGTCAGACAATGTTGATGTTGTCGTGACCGACGGTTTCACCGGCAACGTTGTTTTAAAAACACTTGAGGGCGGAATGAAAACGCTCATCAAGGCTTTGATGGCGGCGTTCGCAGCCAAAGAAGAATACAAACCTCATGCTGACGCATTATTCCCAGCGTTGTTGCCGTTGTACGAAAGCGTCGATCCCGAAAGTACTGGCGGAGCGATCCTGCTAGGTGTCGACGGGGTGTGCATCATCTCTCATGGATCATCATCGGCTCGGGCGATGGTTAATGGCATCAAAGTCGCCTCCGACATGGTGCAATGTGGCATCGTCGAAGAAATTCGCCGAGCTATCAACGGCGCATAACGCTCACTCTGCGTTGTTGCCGCAGTTATCATCTTCGTAACAGCTAGTTGACCTGGAGGACATCGTGCCCGCTGAGACCCATGTAGTAGACGGACCCCTTGATCGTGATGCGATCTTTGCGATTGTTCGTGATCAGCTCGTCGACATTCTTGAAATTGATCCCGAAAATATTTCGGAAGGTCAGTCGTTCAAAGATGATCTCAACGCCGATTCGCTGGCACTCGTTGAATTAGTTGACGCACTTGAAGAAGAACTGAGCGAACGCACCGTTGGTTTCCGTATTGAAGACGAAGATCTGGCCGACCTAAAGACTGTTCGCGATGCAGTCGATTTTGTGTACGCCCACGTTTTGGCGCACGGCCAAAAGGGCTGATTGCTCATGGCGGGCTTTGCCGCACCTCGAAAGTTTCTCAACAAGTTCAAGCCGAAAACAACTCGTCGCGAACGCCGCGAAAAACGTAGTGAGTTTGCCGGCGGAGATATTGAAGTATGGACTCGTGAAAACGCCGACCATGCATTTATCAACACTTCGTTGCTGAGGCAAGCACGGTCGCATCGATCGTGGTGTGCAGAACATCCTGGTAACCCAAGTAACGAACGTCTTGAATTTTTGGGTGATGCCATTTTGCAATGGACGATCACTGATCGCATTTATCAAGCTCACCCCACGATGAACGAGGGCGAACTGACCGATCTGCGTAAATCGTTAGTGAATGCCGAAACCTTGGCCGACATTGCCCGTGAGATTCAACTCGGTCAATGGATTCAACTCGGTGCCGGAGAGTTGTCGGCAGGTGGTCAAAAGAAGAGTTCAATATTGGCTGACGCGCTCGAGGCTTTCATCGGTGCTTTGTATTTAGATGGCGGCCCCGATAAAGCGCGAGCTTTTGTCATAAAAATTATGGGTGACCGCATCATGAGTCAGGCAGATCGACTTGATGAATTTGATGCTCGTAGTCATTTGATTCGCGTGTGCGTGCGCGAGTATTCACGACCTCCAGTGGTCGAGATTGAACAAACTGGCGCGGCACACGAACCAACGTTTACAGCCAAAGTCATTGTGAATGGTGTTGAAGTTGGTTGTGAAAATGGTCGGACGAAAAAGGCTGCTGCGCAAGCCGCGTCAACAATGGCGCTCTCGGTGTTACACGCACGCGGCGTTGATATCGGTCGTGCCTGAACTTCCCGAAGTTGAAACGGTCCGCCGGGGACTTGAGCAACATTTTGTTGGTCGGCGAATTACCAAGGTTGAAGTTGGTCGTGAACGTTCTGTTCGTCGCACATCTCGCGAAGAAGTGATCGCCCGCCTCACCGGGGTTCGTGTTGTTGAAGCGCAACGGCGAGGCAAGTATTTGCTGTGTCCCTTAAGTTCGGGTGACTCTGTGATGATCCACCTGCGCATGAGTGGCCAAGTGCTCATCGATGCAGTCGGATCGCAGCGCCCTGCTCACAGTCATGTGGTGATGACTCTCGACGACGGAAATGAACTTCGGTTTGTTGATCCCCGAACTTTCGGGGAAGTGGTGGTCTTTGATCCAGCCGATGTGTCACAAGTACTTCCCGAACTTGCGGCTCTTGGTCGTGACCCGATAGTCGACGGACTGACATTGGCTGAGCTACGTCAAGTCCTGCGGACCACCACTCGGGCGGTGAAGGCGACTTTGCTCGACCAACACCTGATTGCTGGGATCGGCAATATTTACGGCGACGAAATTTTGCATCGAGCCAAGGTCCATCCCCGTCGTCCTGCCCGCAATGTTGGGCCAACTCAATCGGCGCGAATTCATGTCGCATTGCATGAAATTTTGCGCACAGCCATCGACCAAGGGGGATCGACTTTGGGGGATGCCCAATATGTCGATCTTGATGGGGGCGCGGGGAGTTTCCAAGACCAACACCGGGTCTATGCCCGATCTGGTTTGCCCTGCCTGACCTGCGGTAGGGGAACGATCACGAGTGCGGCAATCGGGGGCCGAACCACGAGTTGGTGCAAGGTTTGTCAGCGCTGAAATGAGCCTTGGCATGGCTGATGGACGGGGGAACTTCGTGCCTCTGTGAACTAAGGTTAAATCGCCGTGTTTCTTAAATCTCTTACTCTCAAAGGCTTCAAGTCATTCGCCGACACCACCGTGATGGACCTCGAACCCGGGGTGACGGTTGTGGTTGGTCCCAATGGTTCAGGAAAGTCGAATGTCGTTGACGCCATTGCGTGGGTGCTGGGTGCCCAGGCGCCAAGCGCTGTTCGAAGCCAGAAAATGGACGATGTCATCTTTGCTGGTACCGCTAAGCGGGCCGCCTTGGGTCGTGCCGAAGTCACCCTGACGCTCGACAACTCGTCGGGCCTGTTGCCGCTTGACGCCTCAGAAGTCAGTGTCAGTCGAATTTTGTTCCGCACTGGCGAAAGCGAATACGCGATCAACGGTGTGTCGTGCCGATTGCTCGACGTTCAAGATCTTTTGTCTGATGCCGGTGTGGGTCGTCAGCAGCACGTCATCGTGAGCCAGGGCCAAATTGATGCGGTCTTGAATGCCCGTCCCGAAGATCGTCGTTCGATCATTGAAGAGGCCGCCGGCGTTTTGAAATTCCGCAAGCGCAAAGAAAAAGCCGAACGTCGCCTTGAATCTACTGAAGCGTCTTTGTTGCGTGTTCAAGATTTGTTGCGTGAAGTGCGTCGTCAATTGCGCCCACTTGAGCGTCAAGCCGAAGCTGCTCGCCGACACGGCGATCTTGTTGCCGAACTCAATGCTTTGCGTCTGTTCTTGTCAGGTCGAGAAATTACGACCTTCCGTCGTCGTCTCGAAGCATTGGCTGTTGAACGAACCAATGCCGGAGACAAAGAAAATGAACTGCGTCATCTTTTAGCCGAGCTCGATACCAATGTCATGGCTGCCGAAGCCGAATTGTCGGCTCGTGGTGACAGCGGGCTGAGCGATGAACTTGTGCGTGTTGAGCAATTACGTGAACGCGCCCGCGGTATTTCGATGTTGCTCGTCGAGCGTCGCCGTTCGTATGAACGCGATCGTGGCGCAATGATGGACTCTGGCGTTGTCGCCAACCTTGAAGCCGATGCATCAAGACTCACGACCGAACTTTCCGAAGTTGAATCGGCGATCGAACGTCTCGAGCCCGAAAGCCTTGAACTTGCCAACGACGAAGCCGCATTCGAAGGCGAGCGTCACGAAGCAGCCACGTTGTTTGATCACATCTCGTCAACTACTTCAGCAGCAAGTGCAGCCGCCGAAGTTCGTGGCGAGTTGCGTACATTGCGCGCATCTGTTGAATCAGCAGATTCTGAATATCGTCGGTTGTCGGCGCGCATGCAGACCTTGTCTGAGCGCAATGGACGATACACAACAGAAATTGAGCGTCTCCGTAACGAATGCGAACGGGCACAAACCGTTGAGGTACCGCTCGTTAACGAAGTCACCGAAGCAGAAGCGCGTCGGTTATCAGCCGAAGCCGAACTTGAAAGAGCGCAGTCAACTCGCAATGCTGTCGCATCCGAACTGGCACGTTGGCAGGCCCGAAGTGAGGCTTTGCAATTAGCGCTTGACAGTGCGCGCGCTCGCGCCGGAGCCGAAAAGTTGAAAGATGTTGCTGGTGTTGTCGGAACATTGCTTGACCTTGTAGTTATTGACGAAGGTTGGGAAGCTTCTGTTGAAGCAGCGCTTGGCGAAGCATTGCTTTCAGTTGTTGTTGAAAACACCGAGTCTGCACGTCGTGCTTTGGCGCATCTGCGGTCTGCGTCAACCTCGGGTGCAGTATTGGCCTTGGGTGCTAAATCTGAAGTTGTCATCACCGGCTTGGTTCCGGCGGGTGCGCTGCGAATTCGCGATCATGTGCGCTCAACTCGCAAAGATGTTTCCGATCTTCTTGATCTTCTTCTCGCGACCTCGGTGCAAGTGAAAGACTGGACCGCTGCTGTTGATGCAGTCATGAGTGATCCGCGTTTGGTCGCGGTCACCCCAGAGGGCGATCGCTTCACGACCACGGGCTGGCGAATTGGTGTTGCTGGTGGCGGAGCAACGGGTGCTGCACTTGAAGACGCATTAAACAATGCCGAATCATCGAAAGCCGATCTAGCCGTTCGTGACGAAGCGGTGCGCATTGCCCAAACCGAACAACAATCTGCACGCTCGCGCGAATCCGAATTGCAAAAGCGACTCGATGCCAACGACGCAGCCTTTACTGCTGCATCTGAAGCCTTGGCTCGTGTGCAGAGCGAACGCCGTGAGGCCGCAACTGAGTCCGAAGGACTATTGCCAACGCTCGGCGAAATTGAAGAGCGTCTCAATCGACTCAAGGCACGCGTTTCCGAACTCGAGCATCTTGTTCCTTCACTCGAGCAAGAAGAAGCAGCCGAAGCCGAAGCCGCCAAGGCACGAGGCGAAGCCCGAGCAACTCTTGAAGCTCAATCTGCGTTGTTGTCGGGTCGTCGTCGCGACCTTGAAGTGCGGTCGGCCGGACTTATTGAGCGTAAGCAATTCACTGAAGCTCGGTTGGCCGAAACCGAACGACGACTTGAGGCCGACGCCGTTGCGCGCTCTGAAGCTGCTGGACATCGTGAAAAGATCGAGAAAATTCTCGTTGCAACAGAGCGCTTGTCGCTCATCGTAGACGCACATCGTCATGTCATCGAATCTCGCTTAGCCGTCTTGCACGAGAAGCGTCGTCGCCAGAGCGATGAGGTGCGGGCACTTGCGACGCATCTTGACGAGTTACGTAAAAAGCGATCGGAGACCGAGCGCGAACTTGAAGTAGTGCGCGAGCGATCACGTCGTTCTGAAGTTGAAGAAGCCGAAGTTAAGATGCGTCTTGAAGCAACAGTTGAAACTTTGCGTCGCGACCTTGATGTCGAGCCTGCAGTGGCCGAAGCTGCTGAAATGCCCGAACTTCCTGAAGGCATCACAGCACCAGCGCGAACTCGTGATCTTGAACGCGAACTGCGCCTCATGGGACCAATTAACCCGCTGGCACTTGAAGAATTCAACGAATTGCAAGAGCGCCACAAGTTCTTAGAAGAGCAACTTGAAGATGTGCGCAACACCCGTCGTGAATTGATGCGCGTGATCACTGCTGTCGACAACGAAATTCAATCGGTGTTTGCTTCAGCCTTCGCTGATGTGAGTGTCAACTTCACACAACTGTTCGGCAACTTGTTCCCAGGCGGAACTGGTCGCTTGGTGCTGACTAATCCCGATGATTTGTTGAACACGGGTATTGAAGTTGAAGCCAAGCCTGGTGGTAAGAACGTCAAGAAATTGAGTCTGTTGTCGGGTGGAGAGCGCAGTCTCACCGCGTTGGCTTTCTTATTCGCAGTCTTTCGCAGTCGCCCATCGCCGTTCTACGTCATGGACGAAGTTGAAGCAGCTCTTGACGATGTCAACCTTCATCGCTTCTTAGGTTTGATTAATGAGTTCCGCCAAGAAGCTCAGTTGCTGATTGTGAGTCACCAAAAGCGCACCATGGAAGCAGGCGACTGCTTATTGGGTGTCAGCATGCAACCAGGTGGTTCATCAAAGGTCGTTACCGAGAAGGCCTCAAGGGTCTCCGGCGGCGCTGCTTAGTAAAGAGGTACCGGTATGAATACGCAAACTCTCTTGTTGATCCTGTTGGTCATTGCCGTGGTCTTTGGCCTCGGTGTCGTCGTACTGAATCGTCGTTCGAGCAGCGGAGCCGGAGCCAAGCCGGTTACTTCAACACCAGTCAGCGAAAAGGTTGAAGCGCCGGTCGTTGAAGAAGCTGTTGAGACAGTCATTGAAACGCCCGCTCCGCCCAAGAGTCGTTGGGGTAAAACGGCGTTGTCATTGGCTGGCGTTTTTGGGGGAGTGCGTGCTCGTGGTGGAATCACCAACGAAACTTGGGATGACCTTGAAGAAGCATTACTGAAGGCTGACGTCGGCATTGGTGTGACTGAGGCACTGCTTGACTCGCTGCGTGGGCGAGTGAAAGCCAAAGAGATCACCACTGCTGATGAACTGCTCGTTGCGCTACAGCGTGAAATGACATCGCGTCTTGAAGGCGCCAACCGTGAATTGAATTTTGCCCAACTTGATCAAGGTCGTATCAACGTGTGGTTGTTTGTCGGCGTGAATGGCGTTGGTAAGACCACCACCATCGGCAAAGTGTCGGCACAACAAGCGCAGTTGGGTCGTTCATTGGTACTTGCTGCCGGTGACACTTTCCGCGCGGCAGCAGCCGAACAATTGGGCACATGGGCCGAGCGTTCGGGAGCCGAGCTAGTTCGTGGTGCTGAAGGTGGAGACCCGAGCTCGGTCATCTTTGACGGAATTCAACGCGCTGCCGCCAAAGGATTCGATCTTGTGCTTGGTGACACCGCCGGTCGTTTGCAAAACAAATCGAACCTTATGGACGAATTACGCAAGGTGCGCCGAATCGCCGATCGTGAACCTGGTCAAGTGACCGAAGTTTTGCTGGTGATCGATGCCACGACTGGTCAGAACGGTTTGTCGCAAGCCCGCGAATTCACCGATGCGGCGGGCGTCACCGGGGTCGTACTCACCAAACTTGATGGTTCAGCCAAGGGTGGCATTGTGTTTGCCATCGAAACCGAAATGGGAATTCCCATCAAGTTGGTTGGTCTGGGCGAGACCATCGGCGATCTGGTGGCCTTCAATCCCGACGAATATGTGAGTGCCCTGTTTAACGGGTGAGCACAAATCAGTGACCAAAAAAAAAATGACTGAGTTCCCAAATTTTCTTGGGGGGTTGGGAACTAACCCGCAATCTGGCATCGTCACAGATGTATGAAGAAAATCCTGGTTCCCGCTCTGACCGTTTTCGCCCTCTTTACCGTGTCGTCCTGTGGCGACGACCCCGATGCTTCGGGTCCGCCAGTTTTGGTTTTGTCTACCGGTGGTGCCTGGTCATCGACGGCTCCGGCGGCTTCTGATATGTCCAGTTCTGAGGGCATGGATGAAAAAATGATGTGGGGCTATCAGCAACACCTCAGTGCTGCCGCAGATTTGCCGGCGCTCGACAGCGATGCTCGCGTGTACACATTGGTCGCCGGCGATGTCTCGACCGATTCAATGAATGCACTCAAAGAAGCCTTTGACGTGACAGCAGATTTCGTTGCCCAAGATGCAGATCAGGGTGGCGGCTATTTGTCAGGTGATTACACAACCACTCCAACGTTGTATGTCGGCTCTGATGCGATGCGTTATTGGAGTTACTCTCCCGCTTGGGAGCAGTCGCCAATGTCATCACAACCATGTGTGTATGAACAGTCGTCAGCGACGGCAGCTGACCCATCGGTTGATCCGCCGGCTCCTGTCGTCGAAATATGTGCCGAACCTGCAGCTCCTGAAAATGTGCCGACCAAGGCTGAAGCCGAAGCGCTCTTTGCTGCAACCATGACCGTTCTTGGGATCAATAACGAAGATCTCGTCCTTGATTCGTACTCTGATGAGTGGGGTGCGAACGTGAACGGCTATCTCAAGATCGACGGAATTCGTAGCCCACTCTCTTGGAATGTCGGTTATGGCGCTGACGCGACAATCACCTGGGCTAGCGGAGTTTTTGCTGATGTTCAGGACGGCGCTTCTTACCCTCGCATCGGAACTGCAGCAGCAATTGAGCGTTTGAATAGTCAGCAGGCCGGAAATTGGGGCGGACCCATGGTTCGTGGCGGTTACGCATATGACACCGGAGTCTCATCTGATGTCGTGACGACCGAAGTGATGCCATTGATCGACGCTCCTGAGCCAGTAGTGCAAGAGATATCCATCGTCGGTGTTGAAGAAGAACTCGTGACGCTCTACGGTGCCGATGGTTCGATCTATCTCGTGCCTGGCTACACGTTCATTGCAGCCGAAGACGAATACGGATACGCCGGTCGCTACACGGTGTCGGCCTTGCCCGATGAGTACATGCAAGTCTCTGATGCGGTGAATGAAGTCCCGATGACCGAAGTGCCAGTTCCCGACACTGCTGTTGCTACGCCGAGCGTTGACCCAGCCGTCGATCCCGACATGTCAGTAGCTCAAGATGTGGCAGACACTGTGCTGGGCATGTCCGAAGCCGAGGCCACTAAGGCCGCCGAAGCTAAAGGTTTGACGGTTCGAGTTGGCAGTCGTGACGGAGAAGATTTCGCCCTCACCATGGATTACCGCACCGATCGCGTGACATTGACGGTGGTTGCTGGCATAGTCACCGCCGCCGTTGTCGGCTGACCTCGTCACCGCCTGAAAGTCGGGCGGTAGCCTGTGGGTTGCTATGTTCGACAATCTCTCCAATCGTTTCGACGGAATCTTCAAACGCATTCGCGGCAAAGGTCGGTTGACCGAAGCCGATGTCGATGAAGTTCTCAAAGAAATTCGTACTGCGCTTTTAGAAGCTGACGTCAACGTCAGCGTGGTTCGTAATGTCGTTGCACGAATTCGTGAAGGTGCCATCGGCATCGAGTCGTCGAAGGCGCTTGATCCGAGTCAACAAGTCATCAAACTGGTGAACCAAGAACTCACCACGATTCTTGGTGGTGAAACCCTCAAGATCACCTACGCCAGTCGTCCACCCACCGTGGTGTTGATGGCCGGTTTGCAAGGTTCGGGTAAAACGACCAACTCGGCCAAGTTGGCGAAGTGGTTCAAATCGCAAGGGCGTCACCCTCTTCTTGTTGGTGCCGACTTGCAGCGACCCGCCGCCGTCGAACAGTTGCGCACCCTCGGTCGTCAAATTGATGTACCGGTGTTTAGCGATCCAAGTGATCCGGTCACTACCGCAGTTCGCGGACTTGCCGAAGCACGTCGACTTGGCAAAGACGTTTTGATTGTTGACACCGCTGGTCGTTTGTCAATTGACGACGAAATGATGGCGCAGATCCGTGAGATCTCCGATCAGATCACCCCGAACTACACGTTCTTGGTGATTGATGCGATGACGGGTCAAGACGCGGTCAACGTCGCAGAAGCGTTTCATAACACCTTGCAAATCGACGGCGTCATCTTGTCGAAGCTCGATGGTGATGCGCGCGGTGGTGCGGCGCTGTCGGTCAAAGAAGTTATTGGTCGCCCCATTGCCTTCGCAAGTACCGGCGAAAAACTTGATGCCTTCGAACAGTTCCATCCCGATCGTATGGCGGGTCGCATTTTGGGAATGGGCGACATGCTCACCCTCATCGAACAAGCCGAGCAGGCCTTTGAAAAGGATGCCGCCGAAGAAGCGGCGGCCAAGTTGCTTGATGGCGATTTCACGCTCGATGACTTCTTAGAGCAAATGCAGTCGCTCAAGAAGATGGGGCCGCTTGGCGGGCTCATGGGCATGATGCCCGGAATGCCCAAAGAGTTGAAGAATGCCAAGATCGGCGACGATGAACTGAAGCCGGTCGAAGCCATTATTCGTTCGATGACCAAAGAAGAGCGCCGTCAGCCCGAGATCATCAACGGCGGTCGTCGCCAGCGAATCGCGTTAGGTAGTGGTCGCTCAATCGCCGAGGTGAACCGTTTGGTCAAGCAGTTCGGTGAGATGCAAAAGATGATGAAGCGCATGGGTGGCATGACCACTGGCAAAAAGGGCAAGCGCAAGATGTCATCGATGGCTGGTCTCAGTGGTCTCGGAGCGCCAGGCTTGCCTGGTCAGGGTGGCGGCTTTGGCGATGGTCCCGGTGGTGGAGCGCCCGGTGGCGGATTCCCCGGTTTTCCGCCGTCACGCTAAGTACGACCAGCCAAGACTTGCCTCGTGGCGTTGGGGAAGGGGTACTTTCGGGTTAGCCTTCGCTGTCTGCCTGGACTGGTTCTGGGCGCTTGAATCAGGAGTTATCGCCGAATGTCAGTCAAGTTACGTCTTACACGTGTCGGAAAGACCA
>CAMDCI010000026.1 GCA_945889715.1 Bifidobacterium breve
GATCGAAGTGCTGAAGTTGTTGAGTTTCAAATTCCGACCACATGGAGTGCTTGAATGTGAATGTGACAAGTTCTCAAGCGCGATCGACAAAACCAACACTGGGCCTAGCGATGATCGTGCGCAATGAGGCGGCGATCATTGAACGTTGCCTGGCCAGTGTGAAGCAATTTGTCGATCATTGGACCATTGTTGATACTGGTTCGACGGACGGAACTCCAGAAATCATTCGCCGAGTTCTCGGTGAAATCCCGGGAGCGTTATATGACCGACCCTGGGTTGACTTCGGGACAAATCGCACCGAATTGATGGCATTGGCAAAAGACAGTGCCGATTTCTTGTTGTTGCTTGATGCCGATCATGTCGTCGACGTTGACGGTGACTGGCTCGAGGGAATGAACACATGGGCAGATGTCAACGATGTTCACGTTCGTGGAATGTTTGATATGTGGATGCCCTATTTGGTTTCGGGTCGTCACGATTGGTCGTTTAATGGCGCAACTCATGAGTATTTAGTTCGTAGTTCGAGCCATAGTAAGCGGCGCGAAGAAAAGATACGTATCAATGATCAGCATGATGGAAGTTCGCATGCTGAAAAACTTCGTCGTGATGAACAGCTGCTCATTCGGCAAATCGAAAAAGAACCCAATGATCCACGATGGGCATTTTATTTAGCGCAGACTCGACAAGGATCTGGCAATATCAACGGTGCAATCGCCGGCTATCGACGTTGCATTGAACTCAGTACGTGGGATGAAGAGATCTATTGGTGCTTGCTGCAAATTGGTGAATTACTACAAGCAAGAGGGGACTGGCCTGAGGCGGTCATTGCCTTAGAGGCAGCGTGGGAATTTCGGCCGACCCGTGCCGAGTCGTTGTTTCTTTTGGCAGCCGGACACCGTGAACGAAATATGTATTTGTCGGCTCGGATGTTCGCCGAAAAAGGTCTTGAAATCGCCGTCCCCGCCGATTCGATGTTTGTGCGGCGTTGGGTCTACGACTGGGGGCTCACATTTGAGCAATCAGTTGCTGCCTGGTGGATGGGCGAGGACGAATTGGCTGTGACAATTTGGCGCGAGTTGTTGGAACGGGACGATCTCAGCCTGATGTATCGCGAATTCGTTGCAGCAAACCTCAACCAATGGTCATAAGTCTGCGATACAATAGGCATTGTGACTGAATCTCTTGGCGGGAATATCGGACGTGAAGTTTCGCGACGCACATTGTTGCTGTCGTCCGTTATTTCGGTCCTCGGTGGTGCAGTTGGCGGTGGCGTTATTGCCTCTGTCGTTGCTGGCAAGGATGGAGCCTCGGGCGCTGATGGTGCCGATGGAATCAATGGTAAAGATGGCGCAGTCGGTATTGATGGTGCGACTGGTTCGGCTGGACAAGACGGTGCAGCCGGTCAAGACGGTGCAAACGGCACGAACGGAGTGAACGGGCGCGACGGTGCAACTGGTGCAGCCGGCACGAACGGAGTGAACGGGCGCGACGGTGCAACTGGTGCAGCCGGACTCAACGGAGCGACCGGTGCCGCAGGCATTAATGGTACGAACGGACGCGACGGAGCGTCAGGCCCAGCTGGTGCTGCTGGGCAAAATGGTCTGACTGGACCAATGGGTGCGACGGGACCGTTGGGCAGCCCGACTGGTCCACGAGGTGACACTGGTACTCCAGGTATCGATGGCTCAACCGGTGCACGAGGTGCGACAGGAGCTATGGGTCCCACTGGTGCTGTGGGCTCTCCTGGTGCCACAGGCGTTATGGGAGGCACGGGTTACACCGGACCCCAAGGTCCGACCGGCCCCCAGGGTAACGATGGTGTGACTGGTCCCCAGGGTAACGACGGTGTGACTGGTCCCCAGGGTTACGACGGCGCGACTGGGGCAACAGGTGCTTGGGGTCCGACTGGTTCGACGGGTGATACTGGATACACCGGGTACGTGGGTCCGACTGGCCCGATGGGCGATCAAGGTCCGACTGGTCCGCAGGGTGACCCCGGGTCCACTGGTTATGCCCCCTGAGTCAGTTTCTCAGTATTCGCTGAGTTCGTGATTAACAGTCCTCGTACTGAATATCTGAGTCGACCGCTGGTCCGTTGCGTCGGGCGACTGGTGACGAGACCATATTTGGCACAACTTCGGCGAGTTGTACACGGTGAGCGTTCTTCAAGATGAATGTGTCAATCCCAAAAGCGATTCCGTCAGTTTGTGCGACATCGAAAAGTTTCTTCGCACCGGATTTGCTGAGTACGTAAGTAAATGCGCCACCCATCAAGTTTTCAAGCACGACGGGTCGCAGAGTTTGAATAGTCGACATTGGTAAAAATGCATCATCAAAGTAATGCAGACCTAAAAAGATCACATCTGGTTGGGGGCGATCAAGCATCTGTCCGAGTAACTCACCGAGCCGAGATGTGACGTCACTCGTGAAATGAGCGTCATCTTCAAAGATGATGTAGTGATCATGCTCGCTGTTGATGAGTTCAATCCATAAAGACAAATGGCTTAATGCACACGCCGTTTGTGAACGACGAAGTGGAAGGTCGCTTCCCCTGAACATGTGCATAATTTCTGGTGTCATCTCCAGATCTTGACCGTCAATCGCCGAGAACCGCTCGATGCGCGAGGCCAATCGATCTCCGCTAGCTGCGGAAAGGCGGTTCATGAACCCATTAAGTCGATCTGGTCGTCGATCAAGATTGATGACATGAATCGGAGTGCGGTTGAGAAGTTTGTGCCCACGAACAAGTCGTGAAATTGTGGGAGCAAGTTGCAAAGAGTTCAGGAGCTTTTCTTTGCTCCGCTTAATCGCTGGTAAGCGCCGAGAGTATTCATCGTTGTCAATAGCTTCACGAATGATTGACGTAGCTACCGTGATGTCGTCAGATGGCAAGCGAATAAATGAATCGGGATCAATGATGTCTTCGAGGTTGGGGCATCCCCAGTAAAAGGGCAGGCATTCCGAAAGAATTGCGTCAGTCAGTTTCTCGGTGACGTAATTGTTCTCTGAGTTATTTTCAACAGCGATTGCGTAACGGTACGGGGCAAGACCTTCGCGTTTATCGAGCCATGGAAGTGCCCCGCGGTAATTTCTGAATGACTCATTGTTGTCGAGTCCAAAAACATCAATGGCTTGTCCGATTGATTCAAGATGGTGAATGAGGTCTAGGCGAAAATGATGGCCGGGCGATAATCGCTTGCCGGTGACAATTGCTGAAAGATCAGCAGATTTTGTTGGACTTGTGGTTGCCAACTGGTCGTAACTTATGTCGAGGTGCCACTCCAAGAAATTTGTGGCAAAGTCACGAGAGTGCACGTGCATAAAACGCGTCGAGTGCGGTTCTGCCCAGTCTCCGTATCGCGAGGTTCCCTCATAAGGTTCCATATGTACAACGATTGATGTATTGGCGTTGACGGGTAGATCTTCGGTTCGAGGATGATTAATCACCAATGTGAAGTGAGGTGCGGCATCTACATCGGACGTCACGAGGCGCACCCCCTTCCACGCACCGTTGTTTGGAAACTGGCGTTGCCACTGGCGAACGACATTGTCCCCATCAGTCCAATTTGTGATGATGCCGACAGTGATGTCTTCGTAGTTGGCGAATTGGTCAACACCAAGCAGTTGGTAGGCATTGAGGGGTCCGTCAGGATTGGTTTCAATGCGCAAGCGACCGATGTTCAACATTGTGAGGTCGTCAAAACAAGCCGTCTTCCAACCGTGGTCCATGGCACGATCAGCCATCTCGCGTTCAAAGTGACCTGCAGCAGGGTTAAACGAACCCAAACCGTGAAAGGCCTGACGACGTAGTAACGACGGCATCAACGAAAAGCCTGGCCAATAAGCGTTAGTGAGTCGTCCAGGATTGTGCTCGAGAAGAGATTTGAATTCTTGTGAAGCTGGATTGATGAAATCGTGAACTCGGTACACGCTTTGTTGATCTTTGCTCACCACAAGGTGACCACCAACGATGTTGTGGTTATCAAGAATTTCGGCGTAGTTGCGATTCAGAACACATTGAATGAGCGAATCATCATCATTAAGTACAGCAATAGCGGTGCTGATGTAATGACTGGACTTGACAGTTTGCCAGTCGTCCTCAAAGTGCAACCAGTATTTAGTTTGCACTTCATACAGGATTCGGTTCATGCTTTTTGCATGACCGATTTCTGAACCATCTTTGTAGATGAATTCAAAAAATGGATAACGCTTGCGCATTGCCGCGCGATCTTCTTCGCTGCTGCCATCGTCAACACAAATCCAGCGAGAGATTAGGTGATGGTCACGGCAATTTTCTAAAAATGAATCCATTGTTCGTTCGAACAGCTCACGTCGCCGGCAAGTAGTGATCGTAAAAGTGACATCGTCTTTGGGACCGGCTTGACGTTCTAAGGGTTGTTCGCGAATGATGTTCTGTGGAAAGCCCAAACATTTCATGGAGTAGGTCTGATTCCACAAAACGCGTTCGCGTTGGTCAAAAGGCAAATGTGGGGATGTCAACAAGCGGTGACATGCACTAATCGCCTCTTGGTGGTTACCAAGTTGTGAGGCACAAATAGCCAACTCATCAAGCGCTCGCCACCGGTAGGCACTGGTATCAACAAAGAGTCGGTCTTCTTCAGGGAACGGAGTACTGCTTGCTCGGTAAGCCGCAAGGTAGCCATCAAGCCAATGGTCATTAGTTCGATGAAATCTTGCAAGCTCAACTAATGCTTCAGCGCGGGAAGATCGCAGTTGCCAAGCACGCTCAAAGGTTTCGACTACGAATTCTGCCTCGGCCTTTGTTTGTACCAATAACTTCCCGAGTTCAAGAGTTGCAACAAATGTTTCTTCATCCCAGCCGTGCATATCTGATCGATGTCGATACCACTCAATCGCTTTTTCGGCATCACCGTGATCTCGGTAACTCTGGGCAAGGTAAAAAACGGTTCGCGGATCGTTTGGATCTTTTTCGTATTCCGCAAGTAGTACATCAATGTCTCGCTGAAACTTTTGCGGATCTTTGCCACGATTACCAAGTGATCGAAAGACGAAGTTGTAGTCGCCATTAAGGTTGACGGTCGGATCGCCTTCTAAACAAACGGCATACTCGTGAACTGCTCCACGAAATTCCCATTTTTTATTCAGAGAGAATAAAGCCGGACGCCAGTACACATTGTGTGGACCAAACCGTACGCAATACCCCGCTGCGTCTAAATGAGACAGATCAATTTGGCCTTCAACCAGGTCATCGGCATCGATCATGAATGCATAGTCGGCTCGCCCGACACAAAGGGCAATGGCCTCGGTGCGGTTGTGAGCAAAGCCGATCCAAGGTCGTTCAACAAGCTGCCCGTTAAGTCCGGCGTTATCAAAGAAGTTTTGAACTACTTGTTTGGTGTTGTCAACAGAACCAGTGTCGACAATGACCCAGTCATCGATATACGGAAGAACCGATTGCAGCGTCTCGGTGATGAATTCAGCGGCATCACGGACAATCATCGCTAAGCAGATACGCGGGAGCGATGATGATTGCTTCACATCAAGCTGCAGAAGTAAGAAGTTCCAAGAAGTCGCGTCGACGCTTTGGCCCCAACGGAATTTCGGCCGGCCGGTTTTCGCGATCTTGCCAAATAGCGAAGACGCGATTCATAACTTCAGGATTGTTCATCATCGCATCAGGTGCGGTGAGCAAATTGAGATTGCGCATAAATGCGCGCAACACCACGGGGTCGTAACGCAACGCTGGCAATAATCCTTCACGCAAAACCGAACGCATAAACGTTTTCGGATCGGCAGTATCAACATCGGGGTCATCGCCCTTCAACAACGACGAAGACACGCGACGGGCTTCGGCATCTTGTTGAACGCCTGACAAATACCACGGAACAATGTCGCGTTGAAGAGCAGCGTCGTATTCGGTGGCGAGAGTCAAAAGGTCATCAGCATGATCGTTGATGGCCTGGGCCATCAAGTGCGCACCCCAATAACCAATCGAACAACCGCGTCCGTACAACGGGTTGGTGCACAACACAGCATCGCCGACGGGCAGCATGCCAAGCACCAATGGCTTGCCGTCAACGACGTAATGACGTTGACGGTTTAACAAACCGGCCATCACAAAAACTTCATCAACTAATGGCGTCGCGCGTCCATCGAGATATGGGGCAGTTGCACCTAATTTGCGCGCTGCTTCATCAAATGTTGCGGGGTCAGAAAGTTTGGTGCGGAGTTCAGCGTCGTCACTTGGTGCAGCCAGAGTGATTGAGAACGTGTTGTTGTCGCCAACAAAAACTCCGTACTTGATGTATCCAAGATCGCCGCCGATAGGTCCGTTGCGCGGGGGATAGGTCTGACCCGGATTGAGTCGGTAAAAACGCGAGGTGTAGATGATGCCGGTGTCTTCGACTTCTTCTTGTACGGGACCAATGCCGATGTCATTAAGCCAATCGGGCAACGACGACCGACGTCCGCCGGCAACAACAACTAAATCGGCAGTGAGTTGTGATCCATCTTCGGTTGTGACGCCGGTGATCCGTTCAAGTCCTGACGCGGCATCGGTTTCGTGAGCGAGACCGTTGACTCCGACGCCGGTTTTGAAAGAAACACGTCCCTCGTCGAGCACGACGCGTCGCAACACCCACTCAAATGTGGTGCGGCGACACGTGAGCATGTTGAGTTCGGCATCTTCGGGTTCAGAGACAAACCCATCCATGGTGGTGGGGAGATCTTCGCCAAACTTGATTTCGGTGGCTCCGGCTTCGAACAACTTGTCGAGGACATCGGGTTCGTTGGCCCTGAGCAGCGACACCAGACGAGCCAAGAATGCATGGCTATGACGAACCTGGGGAGCGCCCCGGCGGTCCCACTCGAAGGCTTCATCGGCGCTTTCGGGCATGGGCGTGTCGTCGCGCTCCAGAACAGTGATGCGGTGGCCGGCTCGACTGAGCTTGAGGGCTGTGGATAAGCCCGAAATTCCGCCGCCAACGACGATGATGTCCATGCTCGTGGTCATGCTGTAAGGGTAGGCGGTGGACGCCACAATTGTCTGATTTGGCGACAAGAACCACCTCAGACCGGAGTGAATCCCCGCTTCGCTAGTTGTCGCCTTAGCACTCCCGCCTCTAGAGTGCTAACTGCTGTTCACGGCCGAGTTTGCTCCCGTGGCTGGCGTTTATTACTCCAACAGTGTTTATTACCCCATCAGTTAGTCCGTCGATCGCACGATCGACATCCCAACGAAAGTGACAACAAATGTCGAAGATTATTGCATTTGACGAGAAGGCTCGCCGTGGCCTCGAAGCTGGTATGAACAAACTGGCTGACGCCGTTCGCGTCACGCTCGGACCGAAGGGTCGCAACGTCGTTCTCGACAAGAAGTGGGGCGCTCCCACGATCACCAACGACGGTGTATCCATCGCTAAAGAAATCGATCTCGAAGATCCATACGAAAAGATCGGTGCTGAACTGGTCAAAGAAGTCGCCAAGAAGACCGACGATGTCGCCGGTGACGGAACGACCACTGCAACAGTGTTGGCTTGGGCCATGGTGCGCGAAGGTTTGCGCAACGTTGCTGCTGGCGCCAACCCGATGAGCCTCAAGAAGGGCATCGAAGCTGCCGTTGTTGCTGCTGTTGGATCAATCAAAGAACTCTCGAAGGTTGTTGACAGCAAAGAGCAGATCGCTCAAGTTGCATCAATCTCGGCCGCCGACGTTGAAATCGGCACCATGATTTCTGATGCCATCGACAAGGTCGGCAAAGACGGAGTTATCACCGTTGAAGAAAGCCAGACCTTCGGCATGGAGATGGATCTTGTTGAAGGTATGCGCTTCGACAAGGGTTACATCTCGCCGTACTTCGTGACCGACCCCGAGCGTATGGAAGCGGTTCTTGAAGATCCGTACGTGTTGCTCGTGTCATCAAAGATTTCGACCGTGCGCGACATGTTGCCGATCCTTGAAAAGGTCATGCAGAGCGGACGTCCTTTGGTGATCATCGCCGAAGACGTCGACGGCGAAGCATTGGCAACTTTGGTTGTCAACAAGATTCGTGGAACCTTCAAGTCAGTTGCTGTGAAGGCCCCTGGCTTTGGAGAGCGCCGCAAGGCCATGTTGCAAGACATCGCCATCCTCACTGGTGGTCAGGTCATCAGCGAAGAAGTTGGTCTCAAGCTCGAAACCGCAACCCTTGATCTCTTGGGTAAGGCCAAGAAGATGATCATCACCAAGGACGAGACCACTTTGGTCGAAGGCGCTGGCGATGACGACGACATCAAGGGTCGCATCAACCAGATCAAGGCCGAAATCGAGAACACTGATTCTGATTACGATCGCGAAAAGTTGCAAGAGCGTCTCGCCAAGTTGTCAGGCGGTGTTGCAGTTCTCAAGGTTGGCGCTGCCACCGAAGTTGAACTCAAAGAAAAGAAGCACCGCATTGAAGATGCTGTGAGCACCACCAAGGCTGCCATCGAAGAAGGCGTTGTGCCCGGCGGCGGAGTTGCCTTGTTGCGTTCACAGGCCGCTGTGTTGGCTGCTGCTGCATTGCTCACTGGTGACGAAGCAACTGGCGCCCGTTTGGTCGCTAAGGCTCTTGAAGCACCGTTGAAGCAGATTGCTGAAAACGCTGGTATGGAAGGTGGAGTTGTAGTTGAAAAGGTGCGTAATCTCACCGGTTCAAACGGACTCAATGCAGCCACTGGCGAATACGTCGACCTCGTACAGATTGGTGTGATCGACGCTGCCAAGGTGACTCGTTCGGCTCTGCAGAACGCAGCATCCATTGCCGCGTTGTTTTTGACCACCGAGTGCGTCATTGCCGACAAGCCCGAATCAGACGACCACTCTGGCCATGGCCACGGTGGCGGTATGGAAGATTTCTAATCTGTCCAGTTCGTCACATGAAGTAATTGCACAGAACCCCGAGGCAACTCGGGGTTCTGTTGCATTAGTGACCTGTCGCGAAGCGCTGGGCATCGACTACGACATGCCGCTTTTGCTTGAGGCTGTTCGTGCCACTGGCATTGCAGTTGACGAAGTGTGTTGGGACGATGAATCGATTGATTGGTCAACGTACAACCAAGTAGTGATTCGTAGCACCTGGGATTACCACCGTCGCTACGACGAATTCATGCAGTGGGTTCGCGTGGTGAGTGCAGTGGGCACAATCAGTAATTCGCTTGATGTCATTGCCTGGAATACTGACAAGCATTATTTGGCCGAAGTGGCAGAGACGGGTTTGCCCGTCGTGCCGACAAGATTTATCGAGCCAAGCGACACTGATTGGCTAGATGATGTGAGCAAGTTGCTTGCGAAGGGCGACGTTGTTGTGAAGCCCACAATTAGCGCCGGCAGCAACGACACCGAACGACACAGCAACATCGATGTTGCACAAAAACACATCAACGAACTGTTGTCAGCACAACGACCAGTGATGTTGCAGCCGTACCTCGCTGATGTCGATATGGAGTCTGAAACTGGTTTGGTTTTTATCGACGGCGAGTTCTCGCATGCCTTTGCCAAAGGCGCATTGCTGGCACAAGAGAAAAATATGTCGGGTGGTTTATACGCCGAAGAAGAAATCGGTATTCGCCAACCCACCGACGAGCAACTGTTGATTGGTGAGCGAGCCGTGAAGTGGTTGACATCACGCTTTGGAAAGTTGCTCTATGCGCGTGTCGATTTATTGCCGACTGCACATGGCCCAGTGATTATCGAGCTAGAGCTCACCGAACCTTCGTTGTATTTGTTGTTACATCCCGACGCTGCAACCGATTTAGCAAATGCATTGATCACTCATTCGTGACTATTGATCAAACGTCGCAGTTCCAGTGGTTTGAAGAATCGTTGAGTTTCCGTTAAATGACATCAAGATTGGTTTACCCATTGTTCCGGTGTTTGAGTCGTAGACATTGATCAAAATCAAATCACCAAAAACTTCAATCGAATCAATCGTTAAGTACAAACCCTGAGGTAAACGAATTTCAGCAATACGGGTCGCACTGGTTCGATCAAGGACAACTAAGAGGTCGGCTTCAATCCAAGCGAGACGTTGGCCGCTTGGGTCAATCGTGAATTGACTTGGGCAAACCGAGCAGTCGCTGTATGAGTCAGCTAAACCAAAATCATTCGGATTCGTCGTGTAGCCGTCAAGGTGCAGGAAAAATGGGCCAGTGTCGGCTTCGGCAAAAAATTGCCCAACGATGATATTGCTGCCGAACGTTAAACGCGACGTGCCACTTTCCCAACCGCCGATCATTCCAAAAGAAGTGGTCAGGCCGGTGTTGAGTTCGAAAGCAAGTAACTCTTCTTGGGCATCTTCTAAACCAGAACCACTGCTCAACGAATACAAAACAAATGTTGAGCCAGACTCGGTATACACATCATGAAGACGTAACAATTCGTTCGCTGGGTTAGCGACACTTTGGACAACAGATGTTGTGGCCCCGACTCGATAGATGTTGGTGTCACCAGGTTGTTGATATTCGGTGGGTGCATGTTGAGCAATGAATGTTCCGTCCGGAAGACGAAAGGCGAGATCCCAAGATTGCGAATCGACAAGAGTCGTCTTCGAGTCGGCTATATGACTGATGCCTTGACTACCTGCAATGGTGATCGGGTGATTGATACTCGCAACGACAGTTGTCGTGTCTTGAATAGTCGTCGGAACCAATGTGGTTGGTAACACTGATGGTTGGATCGTTGAAGTAACTACCGATGTTGACGGTGAAGTTGACGTAGTCGCGACGGCAGTGTTGGAGTCATTCCCACCCAACGAGAGCGTCAAAATCAAGCCAATAATCAGCATGACGACAAAGGCACTTGTGCCGATGACGACGAGTTGACGGGTCGGCGTACCTGATGGCGGGGGAGTCACGGGAACGGCGGTGGTCTGGGCCCACAGATCGTCTGGTTCGATGCCGTCGTTGCTCATATGGTTCACCGTAGCATTTCCACTAATGACTCGTAAGCGCACCGACAAACTTTTGGTCGTCAAGATTGATTCTGAGTCGTCACGTCGCGTACCAGACGACCTGGTCGTCGAAGAGCCGATGTCGATTCGCCTAGATGGTCATTTAGTTGCAACGACAATGCGTACCCCTGGGCACGATTACGAATTAGCGGCTGGATTTTGTCTCACTGAGGGCTTGTTGGCTGGCGCCCCGGTCCAAGGCGTGCGTTATTGCGCCGACGGATCGGCCGTTGAGAGCAATTTTAATGTTGTCACTGTTGAGACCGGCGGTCGTGCGCCAGTGCCGACCCCTCGGCTAGGGACGACGACCTCAAGTTGTGGTGTTTGCGGGACTGAATCGATTGATGTCTTGGTTGAGAGGCTGTCTCCATTACCCAGCGACCAGTTGGCTGCAATATCAAACGATCTCGTTTTGGCGATCGCTGGGCTGGTGCGACCCGGCCAGACCCTCTTTGATCAGACCGGAGCGGTGCATGCTGCTGCGGCCTTTGACGCGGATGGCAATGTGCTCGTCATCCGAGAAGATGTGGGTCGCCATAACGCCGTTGACAAGGTTGTTGGCCGACTGCTGCTCGATCACTCTTTGCCTGCACATGGTCTTGGACTATTTGTCTCAAGTCGGGCCAGTTTTGAGATTGTGCAAAAGGCATGGGCTGCAGGATTTGGCACCTTGGTATCGGTGAGCGCGCCAACCTCATTAGCAGTTCAAACAGCAAAAGTTGCTGGCATGAATCTTTTTGGCTTTGTGAGAGAAGGCTCAGCGGTCCGCTATAGCCCTGCGTGAGTTCGCAGATAGGGTTTTATCCATGAGTGAGCATGCCCCCGTAGTTGGTCCAGCCGAAGACGGAACGATGAGCCCCAGCGTTGGCCTTTCTGTCATCCATCTTTTTGCCAAACCAACTTTGGTGTACGAAGCCGATGAGTTCATCGCTGCGGTGAAGGATGCCGAAGCGGCTGGTGTGCAAGTTGTTTGTGTGTCAATGCTTGGTCACAAGGCCGACGTTGCAATTATGGCGCTCACCAAAGATTGGCGTTTGTTGCGCAAGTTTCAGACAGCACTTCAGCACGCTGGCCTCGACATCATTGATAGTTATGTATCAATGACCGAAGTCAGCGAATACGCAGTCGGCATGCCAGAAGCAATGTTGACCCCACGGCTCTATCCACAACTTCCACCCGAAGGCAAGTTGGCCTGGTGTTTCTATCCCATGAGCAAGAGTCGCGTCAAAGATGCGAACTGGTTCACCTTGCCATACGACCGTCGCAAAGAACTGATGCACGAACACGGTACGAGTGGACGCAAGTTTGCTGGCCGTGTGATTCAAGTTGTCACTGGTTCAACCGGAGTTGATGATTTCGAATGGGGAGTGACTTTGTTCGCCAATCGCCCAGATGATCTCAAAGAGGTTGTTTACAAAATGCGCTTTGATGAAGCCTCGGCTGTCTATGCCGAATTCGGAACTTTCTATGTCGGTACGGTGACCGACGTCAGTGAACTCGCCGAACTGATCTAGCGTCAGTTTTACGGCGAAGCGACCACAATAATTCGTTCTTGAAATTCGCTACGACCTTGGTCGTCAAATCCGAAAGTGACGAATTGAGCTCGTGAGGGATCACCGTTTGGGTCGAGGTCTAGAAAACCTGTGACCCCGTTGTAATCAATATTGAGCGATTGCTTCAACAAGGCCAAACAGTCGTCAAACAAATTGCAGCCCGAACCGCCTCGACTGACGACCGGAACTTGAGCCATAAACTGATCGGCGATATCTGAGTTGCTGGCGATTGCAGCAAGAGCAATCAGATTGATGCAATCGACGACGGCCGCAGAAAATGGTTGTATCAGCGCATTGTTGTCTGGGTTGATCCCTGCGAATGCGTCAACTGCAACTCCGACAATCTTCTGTCGCATTTCAGAATCAAGATTTGTGTTGCTACTTAGGTCGACCTGGGAAAGTGCGTCGTTGACAATAATCTTGTTGGCTGATTTCGTGTCGAGCAAACTGTTCAACAGGCGACCGCCACTTTCGCTGTCGCCGATTAATGTGATGACACTATTCGCGTTTGCTGTGAGTTTTTCGGCTATTGGTGCATAATCGGTCGAATCCGTATCGTAAGCAACTTCATTAACAATCGCGATTCCTTGCACAGCAAGTGAGCGACGAATTTCGGCGACAAAAGCTCGTCCATATGGATCGTCGGGGTACGCGACCAGCGACTCAACGACACCAGTTTGTTCAATTAATTGTGCCATCGCTTCACTCGCCAAGATGTCTGAGGGGATTGTGCGAACAAAAAGTCCGTTGTCAGGGAATGAAGCAAGCGACACTGCTGTCGCAGTTGGCGAACATGAACCGACTTTGTTTTCAACTAAAAGTGGAAGCACCGCTAAAGCGATTGGCGATGACATTGGGCCGATCAGAGCATCAATGCGATCCTCGCTGATGAAATCATCAATCGCGGCAAGTGCCGTCGCCGAGTCACTTCCCTCATCGCGGACGACAAGTTCAATGTCTTGGCCGAGTATTCCTCCAGAGGCATTGACGATTTTGATGGCATTTGTTACCACTTGAGTGAGCGATTCGCCGCTGTCATCGACTGATCCGGTTTGGGGGATCAGTAATCCAAGTCGGAAGACTCCGTCAGACACTTGGGGTGCCGCGGTTGTTGAAACCTGAGGAGTGCTGTCGGGCGTTGAAGTAGAACCAGAATCGTTGCAAGAGACCAGGCCGGCCGTTGTCGCCAGTGACAAAAATAAGGCGAACGTTGGACGCCTGTGCAAACTCATGGAGTGAACTCTACGAGACAGAGCCGTTGCTCAAGAGGTTGTTGAAGGATTCGGTGGCGGAGGAAGCGGACGATCGGCTTCGAGTTGCGTTCTTTCAGCAACCAATTCGGCTTCGTAGCGGTCGAGAGTATCAAGGGCAATCGACGACGCTAACTCAATACGAAATTGCACTTCAGTTGCGGCCTTTTCGCCATAGGCGATACCGGTTGGTTTCGCAGCACCCGTCATTGCAAAAATTGAAGAACCTGCTGGTGAATGCGAGCAGCTCATCATCTTGTCGAAACGCCACTCATGGGACCGCTTGGTACCAGCGAACATAATGCGCTGGTTGGTGATGAGGAGCGGGCCTTGATCGGTTGCATTGATCGACTCGGCACCTTGCGTGATTTTTCCGCCGGTTTTGCCGGCATTGAGTCGTACCTTGCCAAAAATGGGGAAGGAGACCCCGCCATAACCACCGCTGTATCTTGTTGGTGCGCGAACATTTTCAAGAAATCCAACTTGTAAAAATGCCACGGCGAATTCGTCTTTTTTCAACATGAATCCGTAGTCACCGGTATCGGTGAATTGTTCGCCGATTTTTCCATTGCGGCAGTCGCTGACGATCTCGAGCATTGCATTGAGAGAATCGGCGTTTGCCTGCCAGTCCTGCAATTGTGTGTGCTGTTGAGCTGCTTGTTTGGCGGCGGCTTGAGCGGCCTGCCGCTGTTTGCGTGCTTCAAAGAATCCCATGCCTTCACCATATATAGGGGATGTGGCAGTTGAGGACCGATCACCTCTGGGCACGGGACAAAAATCCCCAAACCACCAAACCTTCTTCGGGGGTGAGGCGTGACTTCTTCGTTCTGAACGACCGCCAGTCATTCAGCAGATCCAGCAAGCGAGTGCCGATGAAGACGAAATCTTTCCCGCGTTACCTGACCCTGGCCATTGCGGGCCTGTTTGTCATGGGCTGTAGCAATGGTTCAAGCAAGTCCGAATCTGACCAAAGCCCCTCAACTGTGGCAGCGATCGAAGAGACAACCATTGATGATCCACAAATGGCCGAAGTTGAAAGTGACCTGGCGTCATTAGACGCTGATCTTGAAGTGATTGATCAGGCCATCGCCGATCTTGATTCTGTCGCACCATAAGCGATACCCCCGATCTCAATGTCAACACACACAATTCTCAACACAAAGGACAAGCCATGAAGCGTCGTTATGTACTCCCAACTTTGGCCATCTTGATGACGCCTATCGCTCTGAGCTCGAGCCCGCTGCTCGCCTCGGGTGGAGACTCACATGAAAACGAAACTGAATCAACTGAAGTGCCGCGATCATCAGTTCCGCGACAAGATCGGCCCCGTTCAAGTGCTCCACCAACAACTGAAAATGATGATTCAGAAGATTCGGAGTTAGGGGCACCAACAACGTCAGAACCAAAGCGTCGACGTTCTAACAATTCGTCGACAACATCTATTCCGTCAGAGGTCATTGTTGCTTTACCCGAAAATGAATCAGGCAATGAATTGGCTGGTGAATCGGGTGATGACTCAAGCAACGATTCTATCGATGACAACGAATCTGAATCTCCCGAAGACGACGATCATAATTCTGGACGCCGCCACGATGATCTAGCTAAGAACATCGCTCGAGCAACAACTGCATTGAATGCCTTGCCGGCGAGCGAAGCACGTGATGCGGCTTTAGGAGCACTGGCAGCACTTCAAGTTCGGCTCGACGCCGGCGAAGTGATCCCGGCCGATGAAGTACGCGCAGTTTTCGCCAATGTCGCGGCTCTCGTGTACACACGTATCGGTGGGGAAAATCCCGAAAATGAAACTCCAGAGATTGGGTATGTCCGTGATGATCAACAGTTGCCCCGTCAACTTGCTCAAGTCACCGAAGCCTTACGTCTCCTTGACGGCAATGCTTCTGATGCTGCAGTCGCTGCCATCGCCGCTTTGCAAGAAGTGAAAGCGATTCTTGATGCTGGAACATTGCCCGACCACGACACGTTTGAAGCGGCCATGGATTTAGTAAAAGATGCGCTAAGAGATCAGCCAGCGGCGCGTGCGTCATTGACTCTTGCCGGAGTGATCGCTGCGGTGCAAGCATCAGATGCTCCTGCCGCCGTGAAAGAACAATTGCTCACTATCTTGCGGGCAGCGCAAGATCAGGTATTGAACGATCCAACAGTTGATGCTCGACAAGTTGTCCGTGATGCTTTGCAGCAAGTCCGTGATGCACGAATCGCATCTGCGGTAGGGCGAGTCATCGCCATTGTTGATCGCCTTGAGCCACAAGCAACTGAACAAGGCAACTCTGATGCATTGTTATTGCTTGCTCAGGTTCGTTCTTTGATGCAACCTAGCGATGGTTCACAGCCAACCCGAGATCAATTGCATGAGGCCCGCCAGATCTTGCATGACGTTCTTGATCTTTTGGGACCAGAAGTAGCCCCGACGACAACAGTTGCTATTTGATCTTGAGTGAGTGAATTGACGAAAAGTCTGCTTGCATAGAGAAGGTGGATCAGTACTCAACTCGACTTCTTGAGACTTCTGACCAAGTCGTTGCCAAGTGGGTTGAACGTTTAATCCGACAACATTGTGATGAAAAGAAGATCTCCGACCCTCGGGTCGGAGATCTTTGTATCTCCGTGATCGCCCAAGTATCCACCGAAGTCCACGACAATTTGGTCGAGCTGTTATCTCGAGATGTGTTTGAACAACGGACGAACCCGCTGGCAATCTTTCGTCAGGCGACACGGCCGATTACTGAATTACTCAAGAATCTCGGGTCGCCGTCCGTCACGCGAGACGAATTTGATGAACGCTCATTCCCCGATGATGTGTATGGATTGAGCCCGGCAACATGGGTTGATATCGACGAAGCAATGGTCGAACCAGGTATTGAATGGGGAGCCTGGAAAGCGGCCACCGTCATGATGCGCAAGAGGAACCAATAAGATCTCCAGCCTGAAATGGTTTGATGTCGCCGTTTTCGGTCAGACTGTATGAATGGAACGCCGCCAGCAAGTTCTCGCTGACACCAAATTACGCGGGGTGCGTTTGACTCACGCTCTATGCGATGCAACAGATCAGTGGATTCGCGAAATTTGGGCGACTGCTTATGAATCGGTGAAAGTTTCGAAGCGGGTCGCACTTGTTGCTGTAGGTGGGTACGGGCGGGGTGAGTTGGCTCCATTCAGCGACTTAGACATCATGTTGATACATGACGGAGCAAAAAACATTGACGACCTTGCCTCAAAGATTTGGTACCCAATTTGGGACTCGGGAACAAAACTTGGTCACTCGGTATGCACAGTTAAACAAGCCGTTGAACTAGCCAAGTCTGAACTCGATGCGGCGACTGCATTGTTAAGCGTGCGCCTGTTAGCCGGTGATGAATCTTTGGCGAACGAACTCAGTGTTGAGGGTGCGAAGGCATGGAAGGCCAGCGGTGCAACCCGACTTCCTCAAATGATGCAACGTGTCCGTGAGCGACAACAAGAAAATGGCGAAGTCGCTTTCTTGCTTGAGCCAAACCTGAAAGAGGGTTACGGAGGTCTGCGTGATATTCATGCGCTGATTTGGGCTGAAGCTGCTGGTGTCGAAATCACCCGCTCTGATCGTGATGCACTCGATGCGGGTCGCGATGTGTTGATGGCAGTTCGGGTCGCTCTACATCGTCATGTTGGTCGGGCTGTTGAAGTGATGCATCTCGAAGATCAAGATGTCGTAGCCGACCTGTGTGGCTATCGAAATGCTGATGCTCTTGTCGCAGCGCTTTCAAACGCTGGGCGATCGGTTGCGTGGGTTGGCGACGAAGTGTGGGCGCGGGTGTCGGCAGCGAGAACAAAACCTGTCGCAGATCAACACCTTGCGCCAGGAGTGATCTTGCACCATGGTGAGGTACATCTAGATGAAACTGTCGATCCAGCAACCGATCCAACATTGTTGTTACGCGTCGCTGCCTCGGCCGCCCGACATAAGGCGCGCATTGATCGACCAACTCTCGATCGCTTGGCACAGTCGTGTCCTACGATGCCGACACCTTGGCCAGT
>CAMDCI010000027.1 GCA_945889715.1 Bifidobacterium breve
ATTGAACAAGTACCCGTCATCGTTTTCGCCTGCCTCGTCAGATATCGCGATGCAACACCTACTGAGGGTGCGTCGATTTATCCCGCATGCCAAAACTTGCTCGTGGCAGCGCGAAGTCTTGGTTACGGCGGAGCACTCACAATGTGGCATCAAGGAGTTGAATCACAACTACGAGAAATACTTGACATACCCGACAATGTGGCAATCTCGGCATGCATCACCCTTGGCCGGCCGCAAGGTTCTCACGGACCAGTTCGCCGCCGACCGATTGCAGAATTAGTTTTTGAAAATCAGTGGGGTAGTAGCCCGTCGTGGGCAAATGATCCTGATGGCACCCGCTTTACATCTGCTGGTCCGAAGTAGACCGCGCGAGGACTTTTTAAATGGTCGAAGACTCGTTTTATCAACTTTTAGGAGTAACTCGCTCATCAACTGTGAGTGAGATTGTTGCAGCGCGTCGAGTGCTTGCCCTCGAATTCCATCCCGACCGAGGTGGGGATCCGCAACACATGGCGCTCATCAATCTTGCCTTTGATGCGATTATCGTTAGTCGTGGTGAACAATCTGCAGAGCCATTATCGACTACCAAATCTCAGACATCAGTACCCGAACCGCCAGCACGCGTTGTAGTAACAAAGTTTTCTGTAGATCGTCCGTCTTTCACGATCAATGCGCTTCCTGTTGTGGCCTACGAGGTTTTGCTTCTCGCAGCACGAGTTCTTGGTGATGTGAGTTCTGACGAGCCCCCTTATCTTCTTGAAGTGCAACTTGAAGATCCACCAATGACTTGGTGTCAATTAGAAATTGTTCCCGATGCGGGTTCGTCGTCAGTCAGTTTCGTACTTGACAAAGAAACAGATACACAAGAAATTCGTGATCTTTGGGTTAAAACAATCAACGAGATTGGCTTTTCGGACCGTGAGCTGCTTTAGTCAGCCGATCCCGAATTGCGAGACCAATTCCAATTGCATCAGGTAATACAACCCTCAGATGTTTGATGCCGTCAATATCGCATTGGCGTAGTTGCGCATACATTGACGACGCGAAAACAAGAGGATTAATTGATGCGTCAATAACTCGAAGAGTTGCTGCGTCAAACGTTTCGCTTGCTCTCATGGCTTCCGCTAATTCTTGAAACAAAGTGACTTGGCATTGCGGTGCGTAGTGGGCGGGCAACATGCCTGGTGCTCGGCTTATGCCTAATTCGTCGACACCAAGAGCAACGACTTTTTGGATGTCTTCTGTAGTTATCCCGCCTGGACGCAAGACCACAGGAATATCCCCACAACAGTCAACGATGGTTGACTCAAGACCTACGGCGCACGGACCTCCATCAAGAATGTAATCAACGCTCGTGCCGAGGTCGTCCAACACATGTTGTGCTGTGGTGGGACTTACTTTGCCAAACTTGTTCGCAGAGGGAGCAGCGAGACCGCCATTGAAATGTGTGAGCAATTCAATGGCCATCACATGTCCGGGGACTCGAAGGGCAACCGTTTGATGCCCACCAGTGACCTCTACTAGTACGTCTGGAGCCTTGTTCACAACTACTGACAACGGGCCAGGCCAATATGTCGAACCCAACAATTCGGCCGAGTGCGGCCACAATGAGCACAACTGACGAGCCACTTCAATTGATGCAACATGAACAATCAACGGATGACTATTCGGACGCCCCTTAGTGGCGAATATTTTGGCGACAGCCTTCTTCTGTGAGGCGTCTGCAGCAAGTCCGTACACGGTTTCAGTTGGTAACCCAACAAGTCCACCATTACGCAAAATTTCTAGAGCGCGGTCAACATCGTTGCCAATGACTTGCTGACTCAAGACGGAGACGCTTCCAAGAAACTTAAAGCTGCATCAAAGAAATCGAAATTCTCAGTCGTCGCAAAATGATCACATTTCTTTAATACCACTAGACGGGCATTCGGTAACAAATTCACTAGGCCATCTCCAGGACCAGCGAAGTCCTGATCTCCTATGGCGACTAAAACTGGGCAGGTCACCCGTGCTAATTGTTCTGGTGTGTACGGCGCGCGATCACGCTTCATAATTGCGGTCAGGGCGACCTTGTCATTTCCTGGTTGTTCGGCGTACTGCACAAATAGGCGAGCGAGATTGTTGTCGGGAAATTCTCTACCTTCAAGCGCCTGAATCAGAACATCGTGTGATCCCGATTCATCGCGTTCAATAACGTTGCGTCCAATCCCAGCCAACACCAAACTGCGCACTCGGTCGGGGTGGTTGATTGCCAGTTGCAGCAAAGTGATTGCTCCGAGTGAAAAACCCACAAGATCGCAGGGTTCATCGGGCAAGCAATCCAGCACTCGCTGAGTCAAATCGCTATAGGCCTCAGGATCATGGGGTTTAGGCGCCTTGCCATGTCCCAATAGGTCGACGCCGATGACGTCCCGACCGGAATCTTCAAGCAGGTCAGCAAAGCCACTTGAGCGCCACGTGGACTCAAATGAGCCGCCCCAGCCGTGCACCAGAACCACTGGTCGATTTGCCGATTCCGCGCTTGCTGCAATATGCCCCATGTAGGTCAAGATACCGCCTAGCCTGATTGCGCCCATTGGCGCGCACTCAGAGAGTTGGCTTCTGCCCATGAAATTCTTGAACGAAACACCACCGCCGTACGATTTGACGTACAACGACGTTTTCATGGTTCCCAGCATGTCCGATGTCGGTTCACGTCTTGACGTTGATTTGTCGACGCCTGACAACATCGGCACAACGATTCCTCTTGTTGTCGCCAACATGACTGCCGTCGCTGGACGCAGAATGGCCGAAACTGTGTCCCGACGCGGTGGGCTCGTCGTTCTTCCGCAGGATATTCCGCTCGACGTCATTGAGTCTGTCGTCAAATTCGTGAAGACCCGTCATCCGATTTATGAGACGCCCATTACTCTTGCCCCGACTGACACTGTTGGCGAAGCCCTCAGCCTGATTCACAAACGAGCACATGGTGTCGTCATCGTGACCGATAACGAGCAACGACCGCTCGGAATTTTCACCGAAGCCGACGCCGGTGGCTACGACCGTTTCACTCAGCTGCACAATGTGATGTCCACCGAATTGTTGTGTATTCAAGAGGGCACAGATTTAGAGGAGATTTTTCATGCTTTGTCCAACCAACGTTTGACGGCAGCTCCAGTCACAAACAAAGAAGGTCGATTAATCGGCTGTGTCACTCGTCGCGGTGCATTGCGTTCTACCTTGTACACGCCAGCACTCAATCAAAACAAAGAATTCTTGACCGCAGTCGCGATTGGTGTCAATGGCGATCCTGCGATTAAAGCCAAGCAACTGCATACGATGGGCGTCGATGTTTTGGTGGTTGACACAGCACACGGCCATCAGACCCGCATGATCACCGCGGTTGAACAGGCCCGCAAAGCCGCTCCCGAAGCGATCATTGTTGCTGGCAATGTCGTGACGGCCGGTGGCACCCGAGATCTCATTAACGCTGGTGCAAACATCGTCAAGGTTGGTGTTGGGCCAGGAGCAATGTGCACCACCCGCATGATGACTGGTGTTGGTCGTCCGCAGTTCTCGGCAGTTCTTGAATGTTCAGATGAAGCCCGAGGCTTGGGCGGATCGGTGTGGGCCGACGGCGGAGTGCGTTATCCAAGAGACGTGGCTTTGGCGCTAGCAGCAGGTGCTGCCAATGTCATGTTCGGTTCATGGCTAGCGGGTACCTACGAATCAGCAGCTGACACGATGCGTGATCCTGAAGGTCGTTTGTATAAAGAAAACTTTGGGATGGCATCAAACCGAGCAGTGCGTAATCGCACCCGTCGCGAAGGTCTTTTTGATCGAGCGCGCAAAGAACTCTTCGAAGAGGGCATATCAACTTCCCGCATGTATCTCGACCCAGAACGTCCAGGCGTCGAAGACATTATCGATCAGATTGTTGCTGGAGTTCGCAGTTCATTCACCTACGCCGGTGCAGCGAATGTCGGCGAATTCCGCGAACGTGCGGTCGTTGGAATTCAAGGATCTGCTGGTTACGACGAGGGTCGTCCAGTTGGAACAAGCTGGTAACTCTCACATGAGCAAAGAGATTGTCGTAGCAATTGATGGTCCGGCTGGAGCTGGTAAGTCAACTGTCGCGAAAGCACTTGCCAATGCTTTGAAATTGAAGTATCTCGATACTGGAGCAATGTTTCGCGCGGTCACGAGTTTGGCTTTAATTTCGGGAACTGATGTGCACGACGAGGCAGGCGTAGGTTCAGTAGCCGAGACCATGGATCTTGTGATGGAGGACGGTTCTGTCGTCGCCAACGGAGTCGACGTAACGACGGATATTCGTTCAATCGCTGTGACAAACGCCGTGAGTACTGTGGCAGCCAACTCTCGGGTTCGATCAAATATGCGCGATCGTCAGCGAAAATGGAGTGAACTCAATAGCGGAGGCGTTATTGAGGGTCGCGATATCGGAACTGTTGTGTTTCCAGATGCGGTTCTCAAGGTGTACCTCACCGCCTCGCCCCGCGTGCGAGCCGAAAGGCGAGTTGCTGAAGCCGGAGGGAACATTGATGAGATCGAACGCTCGATTGCCGAAAGAGATTTAAAGGATTCAACTCGAGCTGATAGTCCACTGCAAGAATCAGCCGACTCTGTCGTGGTTGATACAAGCAATCGGGCGATCGACGAAATTGTAAATTCAATCGTCGCCTTAGTTTCGGATCGATTGAAATGAGTGCTGTTGAATCAAAGTTGGCTGGCAATGACTTAGGTAGTCGCTCCTTCTATCAATTCATTCGGTTTCTTGTCGTGGCGATTTGTCGAACCTATTGCCGGATGAATGTCAGTGGTCAAGAGAATATTCCGGCGTTAGGTCCATTTATCTTGGCCCCAATTCACCGCAGCTATGTTGATACTCCCATTGCATCTGGTTGCACCCGTCGTCGGATGCGTTTTATGGGCAAGGACTCGATGTGGAAGCACCAACCATTAAATTGGATGCTTTCTGCACTTGGCGCATTCCCAGTCACTCGTGGAAGTGCCGATAGAGAAGCAATTCTGCGGGCTATTCAAGTTCTCAAATCAGGTGAACCGTTAGTGCTATTTCCCGAAGGCGAACGCAAGTCAGGTGCAGTTGTTCAACCATTAATGGACGGAGCGGCATATGTTGCTTGTAAGGCGGGTGTTCCAATTATTCCCGTCGGCATCGGTGGTAGTGAGCGAGTTATGGGTAAAGGCGCGAAATTCATCTACCCGCGAAAGCTCGTCGTGATTATCGGAAAGCCGATTCCAGTTCCGGCGTCTGTTGACGGACGAATGCCTCGCTCTGCGGTCAAAGAAGTGACCGCTCAATTACACGAGCAATTGCAGAATTTGTTTGATGCTGCACAGAGCAAAGCTGGTTATGCAGCGAAATAGTGCGCTATGACTTTTGCCAACAACGCTGGGTCGTTGGCTCCACAAAGTTCGCGAGCTGAGTGCATCGAGAGTTGCGCCACACCAACATCAACCGTCGGAATGCCAAGTTGCGTTGATGTAATTGGCCCAATCGTCGACCCGCATGGCACGCTGTTTTTGCTCACGAACACCTGATGAGGTACTCCAGCAAGATCACAAGTCTGCAAGAAGACCGCCGCCGACTCAGGACTGGTCGCGTATCGCTGATTGGCGTTGACTTTCAGTACCGGACCCAAGTTCGGCAAAGGACGATGGGCAGGCTCATGGCGGTCTGGATAATTGGGATGAATGGCGTGCGCATTGTCGGCTGAAATGCAATGAGAAAGTGACAGAGCCTCATGAAATTCGGTTCTGGTGCCTGCATGCAAAGCCTCGAGCAACCAAGCTAAACGGGGGCCCGATGCCCCGTGGGTGCTTTCAGAACCCGCTTCCTCGTGATCAAACAGGGCAATCACTGATGCGGTGTCGCCCGACTGATCGCTCGCAGTTGCAGCGATCAAGCCCTCGGTTGCTGCCCAACAAGAGACTTGATTGTCTAACCGACCGCTCGTCAAGAGCGACTGATCGTGTCCGAGTAACGAAGCGGGAGTCAGATCAAAGAGGGCAATATCCCAAAAAGAAATCTCGTTCACAGGTACTGACAGTTGTTCGGCTAGAAATTCTGAAAATTCGCCGGCACGATATTGACCGAGCCCCCAAATTGGGGCGAGATGAACTTGCCGATCAAGAACAAGACCGCGGTCATTCACTTCACGATCAAGATGTATTGCCAGTTGTGGGATGCGGGCGATGGCTTGATCGACGCGAACATTCTTCACCGAGCCATCGTTCAGCACAACACGTCCGGCTAATCCGAGATCGCGGTCGAGCCAAGAGTTGTTCAAAATTCCGCCGTACACCTCAACGCCAATTTGCTTCCAGCCAAACGAGCCCGAATCGGGGAGAGGCTTCACTTTCAAACACGGCGAATCGGTATGCGCTCCAACGATGCGGAACTGGCGAACTTTTTGCTGAGGGAGTCTCCAGGCTAAAAGAATTCCAGCATCGACAATAAATCCCTGCGGCGGCAAGCCTTCATTGAGTCTTGCGAAAGAGGTTTCGACAAACCCGGCGCCGAGAAGGCGAGACGCTGAATACTCAACCGAATGAGCGGGCGAGACCGAGGCATTGAGGTGACGCATGAGACCCTCAACTGATAAATCAGATTCTTTGTTCATTGGCGTCATCTCCGTTCTCCTTGATTCAACAACTATTTCTGAAATAACCCAATCGGCAAGCCCGATCCACGCAAATGTGATGTCTCATTGAGCGTCACAATGCTTCGTTCTCCACTGCCTGCTGCGGCAATGCGGTGAATTGATGTGTAATTCGGATAAAAGAAGCCTCGTTGGTTTTCAAGCCCTAAAACATGGCAAATGTAGGCGTTGATGACGCCTCCATGACACACAATCGCAACTCGCTGCGACGCATGGTTCGCAATGATTTCCTCAATTGAACTGACAGTTCTTTGGATGAACTCATCTTCTGTTTCATCTGTTGAAGTCCATTCACCGCGCAACATTTCTTGCCACCGGGGATCATTTTTGGCCTTGAGTTCTTCAACGGGAACATATTGATTGCTGTTTTTGTCGTATTCAGCCACACCATCAACAGTTGTGATGGTGAGTCCTTGAACTGCTGCCAAGGGACTGGCCGTCTGTTGCGCTCGTTGCATTGGACTGGCATAAATGGCATGGAGTTTTTCAGAGCCCAAATATTGTGCCATCAAGTCGGCTTGTTTGAGACCTTCTGTGGCCAACTCGGGGTCAGCGATACCAGTCTCAAGCTCGCGTCGAATTGGAATGGCGTGTCGAATCAGTAGTACTTCCATCACTCATCAGGATACGCGTGTCAAGATGTACTTATATGGGTCGGAGTCAGGTAATTGAGAGCGTTCGACTTCACGACAATCGTCTCGAACAAAATACTGATTCTCCGGTGATCGTTTTGATTCACGGAAGTATGGACCGCCAGGCTGCCTTCGCGAGAATGGCACGTTTGTTGAGCACGTCCAGCCCGGTCGTTACTTTCGATCGACGTGGTTACGGAAAATCGGTACAACAACGCGGCACATTTTCAGTAGATGAACAAGTCAGCGACCTCAACGAAATCATCGGACAATTCGCCGCGAATCAAAAAGTCATTTTGATTGGACACAGTTTTGGGGGAGTCGTGGCGTTGGCGTATGCCCAACGGTTTGTTGGTTCGATCGCTGGACTGGTGATTTACGAAAGCCCCATGAGTTGGGAGCCATGGTGGCCCAAAGACTCGGGCGGCAGTGCCGCAGTTGCTGTTGCAGATGACCCCGAATATGCCGCAGAAACTTTTATGCGACGGTTCATCGGTCATCGTCGCTGGGAAGCACTTCCAGATTCAACAAAGATGCAACGACGTTCCGAAGGTGAGGCACTCGTTGGTGAACTAGGCGACATCCGGCGTACAAGACCCTGGGATATCAAACTCGTGCGGGGTCCGCTGATGGCTGGATGTGGATCATTGTCAAAACCTCATCTACAGACCAGTGCCGAACTTCTGGGCAATCTTGAAGATTGTCGCTCATTCAAGATTGAGGGAGCGCATCACAACGCCCACTCAGCCTCACCTGATAAATTCGTTGAACTTCTTGTTCAACCACTGGTGCGCCGGGTTATTCAGGGAACCTGGTCTTGAAGGTCGAGATCGATGTTGAGCCCAAGTACTTTGCATTGCACTTTGCCAAGCGACGATTCAACGTTCGCTTTTGCATTATCGACACAGTCTGAAATTTCTGAACGTTGGCTGTAAATGAGCACCCCTAGAGCAAGAGCAACAATTAAAACGATCGATCGAACCATTGCGCTCACTGCGAACTTAAAAATAATCAGTCCGATAACGATGGGCAACAGAGCGCCATAAGTTGTGAGGTTCTTTAACTGGGCTTCGTCAAAAGCCCATACACCGAATGAAACGAGGCTGGTCATATCTTCAGACTATGCAACTCGTGACACCACCGTCGGGCATACCAGTGCGTGGGGCGATACTCTGACCTCATGTCAAGTCCATCACCAGCCTCGCAAAATCCCATTAGCTTGACCCCACAAGGACCGCCAACAACGGTGATCCCACTTGAGGATCCTGCAATCCGCCACGAATTGTCGCAAGCTCTTGCAACGGGTCCAGAGTCACGCCGCGAGGCTGTCGCAGTCGTGGTGAGTCACCATCCGCGTTCACTCATCTCGTGGGCCAATATCGGTGATTTAGGACGAGACAATCTTGAACGTTATGCGTATTACCGAATTGGCTATCACCGAGGACTCGACACGTTGCGCCAAAATGGTTGGCGCGGTTCTGGCTATGTCAGATGGAACCACGAATCAAATCATGGTTTCTTGCGGTGCTTGTTGGGATTACAAAAATTGGCCGAGGCGATTGGTGAAGCAGACGAAGCAGAAAGATGTCACCTCTTTCTTTTGCAGCTTGACCCTTCGGGCATTCCCCGCGAATTTCTCGCTGCTCATCAATAAGGCAAAACTGACTGCGAATGCGTATGACTGACATCCGCGGTTACGTGTTGGCTGGGGGACACAGCAGTCGCATGGGTTCTGATAAAGCGCTCTTAGCGGTCAATCATCACACTGCGATCGAACATCAATGCGAGCTGCTCGAACCTTTTTGCCCCCAGGGGGTTTTCATAGCCGGAGCGCGTTCCAAAAAACTTCATGACATGCGCTGGCCAGTCATTCAAGATGAGGATCAAGATCAGGGTCCACTTTCCGGAATCCTCGCCGCCATGCAACATGCGAAAAATGGTATCGCTCTGATTGTGGCCGTTGACTTAGTGGCACTCGCTCACGCCGACATAGCTGCCTTAATAGATGCCAATACCCACAACTACGAAGAACAGCCTGACGTGTTCTACGCCCACAGCGAACACGATCCAAATGAAAATGGTGCTCAACCGCTTTGTGCGGTTTGGAGGGTCGAGACCTCGCGACCAGTCTTGAATCAACAGTTTGTTGACAATCAGCGTTCAGTCATGAAGGCATGGCTGGGGCTCCGACGTCATCGCGTCGTGATCGCTGAATCGCGTCTGATCAACATCAATTCGCCTGAAGATTTTGCGAACTTTCGCCGAGCAGAAGGCTAGTTTGAACCCATGTCGTCGCAGTTTTCAGAAATCTCAATCACCGAATTCGCCGAATTGTTCAACCAAGACACGTTCCTCATCGATGTTCGCGAAACCGATGAATACGTCGGCGGACATGTACCTGGAGCAATTCATATCCCGTTGAATGAAGTTCCACAACGAGTGGAAGAGTTTCGCAATCCACAAGGTGGAGTTACCTATGTGATTTGCAAGGTCGGTGGACGTAGCGCCAACGCGTGTGACTACTTAGCGCAGAAATCTCTGAGCGTCATCAACATTGCTGGAGGGACCGTGGGTTGGATCATGCAGGGTCACGAGGTAGTTGAGGGAAGTCAACCCAAGTGAGTGTTGACCGTGTGAGTTATGAATGGATTGCCGATGATCGAGCCCTCGATGAATTGCTTGACCGTTTGCAATCTCAGGAACGCGTTGCACTTGATACCGAATTTCATCGAGAGAAAACCTATTTCCCTCGTTTAGCCCTCATTCAATTGGCTTGGCTCGATGGTCTTGCGATCGTTGATCCACTTGCGTGCGATGCAGCAAAACTGCGCCGAATCTTCGGGGCAAATCATCTGATCGTGTTACACGCCGCTCAGCAAGACCTGGATGTGATGTCACACGCGATGGGCACAATTCCTGCGAAGATATTTGACACCCAAATCGCCGCGGGTTTCCTTGGATACTCGACTCCGTCATTAGCTTCCCTAGTTAATTCAGAGCTCAAACTTGTTTTACCCAAGGGCGACCGACTGACTGATTGGCTACGTCGGCCACTCAGTGATGGGCAGAAAACGTATGCCGCATCAGATGTTGAACATCTCTTAGAAATTCATGACCTGCTCACGTCCAAACTTGAAGAACGCAATCGATTGTCATGGGCGATTGATGCCTGTGAAGAATTACGTAATCGCAAAGTGGGGCCAGGAAATCCGGCCGATGCTTGGCAAAAACAGAAAGATGTTCGGGCGCTCAAGCCCCGAACGCGCGGAGTTTTGGCGGCCCTTGCCGAATGGCGCGAACGACGCGCGATGGCCAGTGACATTCCGCCTCGTCAAGTACTGCCTGATTTAGCCCTCCAGGGAATTGCTCAACGCGAGCCCACCAACTTGGGGGACCTGTCTCAAGCCCGAGGCGTTGACGATCGCCACACGAGGGGAACCATTGGCCAAGAAATTTTGGCCGCCGTCGCTCGGGGCAAAGAGAACCCAGTTGAGATCTCGACGAACGACGGCGAAGAAGTCGACCGCCATTTACGTCCGGCGATTACCCTCATTTCAGCCTGGATCAGCGAAGTCGCTCGACTTGAGCATGTCGATACCGCCTTGTTGGCCACTCGCTCTGACATTGAGGCGTTTTTGCGCAAAGATGATGATGCCCGGTTGTCAACTGGCTGGCGTCACGACCTGATTGGTGAACAGCTTGATGATTTGTTGCACGGTCGGGCTGGCCTGTCCTTTGATGGCAAGGGCGGTCTCAAGATGATCTCGGCCCTGCCCGCTGAGTGACTCATTGGCGTAAATGGGGGCAAAATTGACGGATCGTCTTGATTTCTTGGGTATTGGGCTACCGATGGCACACTGAAAAACCACGAAAGAGCCTGAAGTTCCCACATATCTAGGTCATTTAGTCCTACACTCTTGTCGCCCTGTCGTGTGAGCAGTCATGTGACTTGGCCGAATTTGAGTCGGTGCGTCCTGTTCTCAGGCCGGTACCACCCACTTTCGTAACCATCGCCTACCCCCCTCACAAGTTCGGAGCCCTGCCGTGAAAAAGGGTCGTCACCGTCGTTTCGAAGAAGCGAGAAAATTGAAGCAAGCAGGCCCCAGCGCCTTGGATCTCGGCCTTGGGGGCGGAGAGTCGCAACCGCGTTCTCAAGATGATGAGTACGCGGCCTTAGCCGAAAAGTACGGAGTCGTCTTTGACGATGAAGACGAGATTGAGGCTGAGGACGAGGGAGACGACCTGGCTTAAGCCGGTCGTCCACAACTGATATGTATACACAACTACGTAATGTCGCGTTAGTCGCGCACGTTGACCATGGAAAAACAACTCTCGTGGACGCTCTGTTGCGGGCCACCGGAACATTTGCTGCTCACCAAGCGGTGGTCGATCGTGTCATGGACTCGAATGATCAAGAACGTGAGCGGGGTATCACCATTTTGGCTAAAGCCGCTTCGGTGATCTACAAGGACACCAAGATCAACTTGGTGGACACGCCTGGTCACGCTGACTTTGGTGGAGAAGTCGAGCGCGCTCTCACGATGGTCGACGGCATTTTGTTGCTCGTTGACGCCGCCGAAGGCCCTCTTCCGCAAACCCGTTATGTTCTGCAAAAGGCTCTTTCCTTGAACCTGCCCGCCATTGTGGTCATCAATAAGGTTGACCGCGGTGATGCTCGGGCTGAAGAAGTTCTCGACGAGGTCTATCAGTTGTTCATCGACCTGGAAGCCGATGACCACCACATCGACTTCTCGGTAGTTTCAGCAGTTGCTCGTGAAGGCCGAACCATGGTCGGTCTCGGAATGCCCGAACCAGATGCCGACCTTTCGGCGCTGCTCGACACAATTCTGGAGCGGATACCAGCACCGGGCGGCGATGCGACTGCGCCGTTGCAGGCACTTGTCACCAACCTTGATGCCTCTGAATACCTCGGTCGTTTAGCCATTGGACGTATCTACCAAGGCGTGATGCGTAAAGGTGAAAACGTCGCGCTACTTGAAGAGGAGTTTGCCGAAGGACTACCGCCTTTGAAGCGTCGCCTTTCACAATTGATGGCGTATATGGGCGTCAGTCGAGTCGAAGTTGATGAACTACGTGCTGGCGACCTTTTCGTTGTTGCTGGATTCCCAGAAGTCGAAATTGGTGACACCATAGCGTCTGCTGAAACTCCAGTAGCGCTTCCTCGACTTACCGTTGACGAACCGGTGCTTCGTATGACCTTTGGCGTGAACACATCGCCATTTGCTGGCCGTGACGGCAAGTACCTCACCAGCCGCCACTTGATTGACCGCCTACGTAAAGAAATTCTCGGAAACGTTTCCATTAAGTTGCACGAAACTGATTCGGCTGACGTGATGGAAGTTGCTGGCCGTGGTGAATTGCAGTTGGCAGTACTGATTGAAGGGATGCGCCGCGAAGGATTTGAACTTCAAGTGAGCCGACCCGAAGTCATTACCAAAGAAGTCAATGGTAAAAAGTTTGAGCCTCTCGAACGCGGTGTCTGTGACGTTCCCGACGAATATGTCGGCGCAGTAACTCAGGCGTTGGCACCTCGTAAGGGTCGAGTCACCGATTTACGCTCAGGTGACCCTGGTCGTTCGGTCATCACCTTTGAGTGCCCAAGTCGTGGTCTCATTGGTTTCCGTTCACTCTTGATGACCACAACTCGCGGAACTGCGATGTTGCACCAAAACCACGCTGGTTGGATGCCGTGGTGCGGCGAACTTCCTCATCGTCTAGGCGGAGCAATGATCGCCGACCGCGAAGGAATGATCACCGCCTATGCGTTAGACAACCTGCAACTTCGTGGAGAGCTTTTTGTCGAACCAGGTGGGAAGACGTACGAAGGAATGGTTGTTGGTGAAAGCACCCGTGGCGATGAAATGGTCGTCAACGCAGTACGTGCCAAGGAAAAGAACAACATCCGTACTCACAGTCACGATGATGGTGTCAAGCTTGCGGCTCCTCGAATTCACACCCTTGAAACGGCGATCGAATGGATTGGCGATGACGAACTCGTCGAAGTGACGCCGAAAGCGATTCGCGTTCGTAAGCGTTACCTCAATCCTGAAGATCGCAAGAAAGCCTTCAAGAAAGCAAACTAGTTAGCCAACTAGTTATTTACTCTTCTTCACCGTCAAGACTGGGTGGGGAAGAGTCACTGCAGTTGGGCGCTCGAGGGCTTCAACCAAAAGTTCGTAGACCTTTGCGCCAACTGACTCAATGATTTCTTCTTTGAGGTACTTGTAGACCGGCTCTTTGCCGACGAACGCATCGGAGTTGTCGGTGCACCACCAATGTAAATCGCTGCCGCCGTCTCCCCAATCACGGCGCTTCCATTCACGCACAACTGTGTTGACCCAACCATTGGTATCGGTGTGATACTCAAGACGTAACGGAAGTTGCCAACACACATTGGGCTTCCAATCGAGTGGCCGTTCTCCGGCTTCGGTTGCTGCGATGTGGAATGCACATCCAGCTCCACCTTCAAAACCGGGTCGATTCAAAAAGATGCAAGCCCCATCGACTCGACGAGTCACGGTGTCACCTTCTTTGTTCTTTTTGAGGAAACCTTTTTTCTTCGACTTGTCTTTCATTTGCCAATTTTTGTCGGTGAGTCGTACAACAGCCTTCACCACATTGGCTACATCGTCTTCATCGACGAAGTGAGCGCCTTCAGAACAACATCCTTGATTGAGTTCTGGGGAAGCGACGTCCAAGATCCCTTGGCACCCTTCTCCAAAAATGCACTTCCACGATGAACGCATAAAGGTTGCATCAAAGATCCACGACCGCTGCTCTTTCGGGTCTTCAAAAGAAAGCATTTCGTGCAGATCTTCATGACGACCTGACAATCCTGTCACTGGGATCGCTTTGCGCTTGGCGACAGCGGTTGATTTGGATGAATTTTCTTCAGATGAGTTGCTCACATGAATAGGTTATGGCAATAACCCTTATTCCCACGATGAACCTTGGGTATCATTTATGGGTCATGTCTCTGCAACCTCCCCGCACCGCCAACGAACTGCGCTCGGCTTTCACCCAATTTTTCGCCGATCGTCAACACACCCCTGTCGCTTCTGCGAGTCTCATTCCTCACGATCCCACAGTGCTCTTTACCGTTGCCGGCATGGTGCCGTTCAAGCCCTACTTTGTCGGAGATGAAGTACCGCCGTACAGCAGGGCAGCGACAGTCCAGAAATGTGCCCGTGCCGGCGGCAAGCACAACGACCTTGATGACGTTGGTCGCACTAAACGGCACTTGGTGTTCTTCGAGATGTTGGGCAACTTTTCATTTGGTGACTATTTCAAAGAGTCGGCAATTCCTTGGAGCTGGGAGTTCGTCACCGAGAATCTCGGGTTCGACGGCGATCGCATTTGGGTAACAGTTCACACGAGCGACGATGAAGCCGAAGCGATGTGGCACGAACAAGTCGGCGTGCCCATGAACCGTATTCAGCGGTTAGGTGACAAAGACAACTTCTGGCAAATGGGCGATACCGGTCCATGTGGCCCGTGTTCTGAATTACATATTGATCGTGGGCCAGAATTCGGACCCGACGGCGGCCCGCTCAATGATCCGCACGGCGATCGCTTCATGGAGTTCTGGAACTTAGTTTTCATGCAGTACAACCAAGCTTCTGATGGCACTCGCACTGGTCTTCCGCAGCCGTCTATTGATACGGGAGCTGGACTCGAACGCATCTTGGCACTACTTCAAGGCAAAGACAGTGTGTGGGAGACCGACGCGATTTTCCCCATAGTTGAGGCCGCTCAATCGGTCACTGGAGCAACCTACAAAATCGGCGATTACGAAGATCGTTCCAGTTTCTCACTTCGTGTTCTCGCCGAGCATGCGCGTTCAAGCACCATGCTCGTCGGCGATGGAGTCTTTCCATCAAACGAAGGACGGGGTTATGTGCTGCGCCGCATTATTCGTCGCGCCGTTCGCCACGCGTATTTACTCGGCACCGAAAAACTCGTCATGCCGTCACTCGTTGAAACGGCAATTGCCACAATGGGTCAGGCGTACCCCGAGGTCGTTGCTCAAAAAGACTTCATCATGGGTGTACTCACTAAAGAAGAAGAACGCTTCCGTCAGACTCTGAAAACCGGTCTGTCTATTCTTGAGGACGAATTGCAATCGGCGGCTAAGTCCAACAAGGTTTTGTCGGGATCGGCAGCCTTCTTATTGCACGACACCTACGGTTTCCCGCTTGAGGTCACAGAAGAAATTGTGAATGAACGCGACCTGTCGATTGATATTGACGGTTTCAACACCGAAATGAATCAGCAACGACAGCGCGCCAAGGCCGCCCGTAAGGGTGGCGAAGTAGATTCTCATCGCCATGATTTGTATCGCGAAGTTATGGAAGAATTTGGCACCACCGAATTTGTTGGTTACGAAGTCGATTCATGTGAGGCCAAAATTTTGGCCATTATTCCTGACGATGACGGAACCTTTGATCTGTTCCTTGACCGCACGCCGTTCTATGCCGAAAGTGGCGGGCAGGTAGGTGACACGGGCTTTATTCAGGCGGGATCCAATCGCTACGAAGTCATCGACACAACTTTTTCTTTGCCAGGACTACGTCGCCACCAGTGTCGGGTTGTTTCGGGCATTCTGATGGTTAATCAAGATGTCAGTGCTGGCATCGATGCTTCACGTCGTCTTGCCATTCGCCGTCACCACACTGCAACTCACATTTTGCATTGGTCGCTACGACAGGTACTTGGCGAACACGTCAAGCAGGCAGGCTCGTTGGTAGACGATGAACGGTTACGTTTTGACTTCAGTCATTACGACGCAGTTTCCGAAGAAGAGTTACTTCGCATTGAAGAACTTGCAAACAGTCTCACGTTGTCCAACGAGAAGGTTGATTCAACTGAATCCTCAAAAGATGAAGCGTTGGCCAAAGGCGCGATCGCTTTCTTCGGAGACAAGTATGGCGACCGTGTCCGAGTTCTCTCTGCCGGACCTTCAGTCGAACTCTGCGGTGGCACCCATGTTTCAGCAACCGGTGATATCGGGATCATTAAGGTGATTTCTGAGGGTTCAGTTGGGGCGAATTTGCGTCGCATTGAAGCTGTCGCCGGAACCCGCACACTCAATCTTTTACAGAACGACCGTCGCTTGATTGCCGATGCTGCTCGTCTCGTTGGTTCAGGCCCCGATGATTTGATGATCGGTGTTCAACGAAGGGTTGACGACAACAAGGGACTACAAGATGAAAACAAATCCTTGCGCTCTCGACTAGCAATTTCAGCGGCGTCTGAGCTTGCTACCAACGCTGTCGACGGAATAGTGATTGCCCAAGTGGACGACTTAACACCCGGAGATCTACGAGATCTCACCATTGCTGTTCGTCAACAGCCCAATGTTCACACGGTGGTTCTCATTGGTGTCTCGCCTGGCGGAGGAGTCTCGCTGGTTGGGGCTGTCGATGCTGCAAGCGGAAAGAATGCTTCGCATTTGATTACTACGGCGGCCAAAGCAGTCGGCGGCGGCGGCGGCGGTAAAGGCGATATCGCAACTGCTGGAGGGAAGAATCCTGAAGGGATTCCCGAGGCTCTTCGCTTAGCGCAGGAGGCGGCTCGCAGCTAATGCGCGCCATCGGACTCGATCTCGGTACAAAGCGCATCGGCGTCGCAGTGAGTGATTTTTCGGGAACTATTGCCAGTCCTCATTCGGTGATTTTCCGCAGCAAGTCAGTTCGTCTTGACCATCAAAAGATTCTCGATTTGGTCCGTGAAGAAGAGGCCGAGATTGTTGTCGTTGGTCTACCTCTCTTAATGTCGGGGGCGCACGGTCCTGCCGCAAAAGCCGCCACCACAGAAGCTCGTCGACTGAGTACGGTTTTGTCTGTGCCCGTAGAAATGTTTGATGAGCGAATGACCACCGTGGCTGCCGATCGGGTCTTGAAAGAAGCCGAACTCAGTGCAACTGCCCGCCGTCAATTCGTTGACAAGGTTGCCGCTGCCATCATGTTGCAAGCGTGGCTCGAAAGACGTCGCAACTCATGAGTAGCGATACTCCATCAGGCAACGAATTCACGAAAGACCCCTATCAGGTCCTTCCCAAAATTCGTGTAGCTATGTCTCCAAATGGCACGTCCCTGAACAGAAAAATCGTCAACCGCTTAGCACTCGCTCTTGTCGTCGTACTTGCACTCATTGCAGTTATTTATGGCGGATATCAATATTGGTATCTGCGACAAGTCAACCCGCCCGGAGACCCTGGTGCAGCGGAGATTTTTACAGTAACTGAATCCGATGATCTCGTAACAATGAGTAAACGCCTCGAGCAAGAAGGCTTTATCGTCAACGATTCAGTTTTTCGTTCCTATGTCTCGTCCAAAGGCGGACTTGAAGTGGGCGCTGGTTTCTACACTTTGAAGCCTCACGATCATGTCGGAAATATCCTTCGGGTTCTC
>CAMDCI010000028.1 GCA_945889715.1 Bifidobacterium breve
ATGACTCGGGTGTCGTTGACCACGAGTAAGTCGCCTGCATGTAGATAATCAGGGAGATTGAACACTTGGCGGTCCGCGATGCTGGTCTTGCCATTGTGGCGACCCTGATCAACCAGTAAGCGAGCTTGATCTCGAGGCTCAACAGGAACTTGGGCAATCCGCTCCTGAGGGAGGTCGTAATCGAAATCTGACAGCTGCACCCGACGAATTCTAGGAGAACATTCCCGGAACTTGATTCGGTGCTTGTAAGCCGATGTGCTCCCATGCAGCGGGCATCGCTACTCGTCCACGAGGCGTGCGCGCAATCAGGCCCTGTTGGATTAAGAAAGGTTCGTACACGTCTTCGACGGTCTCGGGCTGCTCACCGATACCGATCGCCAATGTTGAGAGCCCGACTGGCCCCCCGTTGAACTGCTGACATAGCGAAATCAAAATCGACCGGTCAACTTTGTCAAGGCCACGATGATCGACTCCGAAGACTGCGAGACCTTCATCGGCGATTGCTCCGGTGATATTGCCGTCACCACGTACTTCGGCAAAGTCACGCACCCGTCGCAACAGTCGGTTCGCAATGCGCGGAGTCCCACGACTTCGTCGAGCGATTTGATGCGATCCTTCTTCATCAATAGAAACATGAAGAATGCCCGCGGCACGACGCACGATGGCATGGAGTTCGTCATCGTCGTAATAATCAAGACGTGCGACTAATCCGAATCGATCGCGTAATGGGCCGGTGATCATTCCGGTACGCGTTGTAGCGCCGACCAAAGTGAATTTTGGTAATGCCAAACGAATACTCGACGCGGCTGGTCCCTTGCCGACAACAATGTCGAGTTTGAAGTCTTCCATTGCTGGATACAAAATTTCTTCCACTACTCGGCTGAGTCGATGAATTTCGTCAATAAACAAGACATCGGACGGTTCGAGTTTGGTCAAGATTGCCGCGAGGTCGCCGGCTCGTTCGAGGGCAGGACCAGAGGTGATGTGCAGACGCACGCCCATCTCTGCGGCGATGATGCTCGAGAGCGTTGTTTTTCCTAAGCCTGGCGGACCAGCAAACAGCAAGTGGTCGGCGGCTTCGCCGCGACGGCGGGCAGCCTCAAGAACAATGCCCAACTTCTCTTTCAGTTCGCGCTGACCGATGAACTCTTCAAGATGTTTTGGACGCAAGCCTGATTCGTCAGACTCTTCAACGAGATCTTGATCTTGAATTTGTGGATCTAGAAATTCATCCCGCACGGCGAGCCCCTAAAGCTTGTAACGCATCGCGCAAAAGACGCTCTGCTCCATCTTCAATTGAAACGTCACGTAGAACCTCGCGGATTTCCGATTCGCTGTATCCGAGCCCTAGTAAAGCCTCGCGAACATCAGAAATCACACTGGTGCGTCCACCACTTGATGGTTCATGGTTGTCGAAAATCGGCAGCGACAATCGATTTTTCAGTTCAATGAGTAATCGTTCGGCCGTCTTCTTGCCGACACCAGGAACCATTGTGAGTGCGGCCAAATCTGATGACGCAACAACTTCAAAGAGTGCGACGGGTGTCAAAGTTCCGAGTACAGCCATCGCTAACGATGGTCCGACACCATGGGTCGCCAAAAGAATCTGAAATGTATTCTTTTCATCACGAGTTAAGAATCCGAATAAAGTTTGAGTGTCCTCGCGGATGTGATGATGGATATACAAAAAGGCTGGCGATGTTGGTTCGAGTTCGGCCAAAGTGCGAGGCGTGACTGTCACGAGATATCCCACACCGCCGACTTCGATCAGGGTTGTTCCTTCGCCGTGGCGCTCGAGAACTGTTCCGCGTAGAGAGCCGATCATGTCAGGCTGACTTTCGGCTTCGAACTCGACCATGAATTGACTCAGCCCCAGCGGCAATAAGTTTTTGATGCATGGGGGCCACGGCAAGATGACACAGTGCTAAAGCTGCAGCATCGGCGGCGTCAGCTGGTTGCGGTAACGAGTTCAGACCAAGTCGAACCTGCACCATTCGCTGCACCTGTAACTTGTCGGCGCCTCCCCAACCAGTCACTGTTTCTTTGACCTGATTCGGGGTGTACTGAACAACCGTGCAACCGGCTGCTGATGCCAGGGCCAAAGCGAGTCCGCTGGCTTGACCGACGCTCATGGCCGTTCGTACATTCACTTGAAAGAACAATTGTTCAACCACCACGGTCTGGGGTTCAAATTCGCGTAAAAGCTCGCTGATGTCGTGATGCAGACTGGCGAGACGTTCGGGGAGAGGCATGGTGGGCGGTGTGCGCAAGACCCCAAGAGAGACCGCGCTGACCAACTGCGGGCCGTGAGCGTCGATGACGGCGTAACCACAACGGGTTAAACCTGGGTCGATTCCGAGAACTCGGTGCACGGCTCGTTTCGTCGTCGTGGGGTCGCTCGATACGAACATGCGTACGATCATAACGGATTGATCGTCCCATGTCGTGGAACATGGCATTCTTAGTCATGCGTAGAGAACGAAATTTCGGTCAAGCGGTAGTTCGGTCAATCGTCGTGATCGGACTCGTTGCGTCCTTGGGGGCCTGTTCAGGATCCCCAGACCCCGGATCCAGTGCGTCGACGACAGACAGTTCGACTGGATCGACTGTTGATAGCACGATACCTGGGGACCCATCCGATGGCCTAGACCCGGTTCAGCCGACGTGCGATCAACCCGGCGTTCTGACCTGCCTGTTACCTTGGCCCGATAACCGTTTAACTGTTGCAGATGTCAACACGCCGACAGGTCGACGTTTGGCAATTCCAAGCGACGCGACTCCAATCAACGTTGACGGCGTGGCTCTCGACGTTACTGATCAAAACCGTGGTGACGGATTCTCGCCAAACTCAGTCATAGTTTTCTCGGCACCTGACGTTGACTTAGAAAAAAGTGGCGTTCCAAACTCAACTGCTATCGAAGATTCATTAATCGATTCGAATCCAATTTCTTTGCGTGATATTGACTCGGAGAATGATTGGCCTTTCTGGGGCGAGTTAGACGAACCTTCGGGTTTGGTCACTCTTCGTCCGGCTGTAGCACTGACCGAAGGTCATACCTATCAGGTAACGATTGGTGCACTTGTCACTAGCCAAGGTGAACCAGTTGATATAGATGCGAACAAGCAACAATGGAGTTTCACGGTTGCAAGTGAAGAATCGTTGTCAAGTCGTTTGCTTTTTGAGCGTTCAGTGGCGTATGAACAGATCGGTGATGGAGCCCCAAAATTCATCGTTGATACCGTGACGCCGGGAGACGTTCAAACAATTGATGGCACCTTAGAGATTCCGAACTTTCTTGATAATGATGGATCGCCCGGTGGAAAACTTCTTTTTGATTCGGCAGGGAACCCGGCCCTTAATCCAGAGCATCCGACCTATGACGCGGCGTTTCGTTGTGTGATCCCCAATGAAGTCTCGAGTCCGGTTCCAGCTTTGTTGTACGGACACGGGTTATTGGGGTCGCGCAGTCAGGTTGATTTCTTTGGAGCGTTTGCTGGTCAGGGAATGATTGGCGCATGTGCCGTCGACTGGTTAGGAATGGCCACTGAAGACTTAGCCAATCTGGCGGGCATTTTGAGTGATATGAGTCGTTTTAACGAACAAGCCGATCGAATGTTGCAAGGAATGATCGCGTTTCAGATGCTGGGGCGCCTGACGAATAGTCCACTCGGGTTTGTGTCGCATTCAGCGTTCCAAAATGATGATGGTTCGCCCATCTTGAAAGCTGACGCAACTGTTTTTGTCGGAAACAGTCAAGGCGGAATATTGGGTGGCGCAGCGACAGCGATTACATCTGAATGGAGTCGTGCCGTCTTGGGTGTTCCCGGCATGAACTATTCACTTCTTCTGCCGCGGTCGAGCGATTGGCCAGAGTTCCAAGTCATCTTTGACCAGGCTTATACGAAGAAAGAAGATCAATTGTTGACACTCGCATTGGTACAACTTTTGTGGGACCGCGGTGAAAATGGTGGCTACGCTCAACATCTCACGGCGGACCCTTACCCCGGACTTGAATCTAAGGATGTTCTCTTGGTTCAAGCATTTGGTGATCACCAAGTGGCCAACGTCGCGACAGAAGTTTTTGCTCGCACCATTCAAGCCAAAATAGCTACACCTGCGCTTCGAGAAGGTCGCAGTTTGTCAAGGACTCCTTTTTGGGGGATTGATCCGATTGGTGGGTATCCCTTTGACGGATCAGCGTTGGTCATTTGGGACTACGGAACTCCTGCCCCACCGGTTGGCGCGGCTATACCCACCGAACCAGAGTTTGGTCTAGATCCACATGGGGCAGGTAGCGACGAGCCACTTGTGCTGGTCCAGGCTCTTGGCTATCTACTGGGTGGGCAATTGCTCAACGTCTGTGGAGACGGTCCCTGTATCGGTCAGCAAATTGACGGTTAAATCCTTAACGGTATTCAGCACTTTTTGATGGCGGCAGTGATGTCGTCAACCGATCGGAAGGTGAGCCCGGCTAGCGCACGGTGGGCGTACACAATCTTGCCCTGTCGGTCAATGACGAAAACACTGCGACGCGGGAAGCCCAACGGCCCGAGTGTTCCGTATAACGCTGCCACTTCTTTATTGACATCGGCCAGCAAAGGAAATTTGAAACCGTGCTTGCCCGAGAAATCTTCGTGACTTGACACGCCTTGCGCTGAAATCGCCAGAACCTGGGCATCAAGTTGATCAAACTCTGAAAGCTCGTTGTTATAGGTGTTGAGTTGTTTGGTACACACCGGCGTGTCGTCACCCGGGTAGAAAACGAGTACAACTGGCTTGCCAGAGTAGTCGTTCAACGCATACGACTTGTTGGCCGTACCCGGAAGTGAAAAGTTTGGTGCCTGATCGCCTACTGAAATACTCATTCGAGTGCCTCCATGATTTCGTCGCTGATATCAAAATTTGCATACACGTCTTGAACGTCGTCGTTGTCTTCGAGTGCATCCATGACCTTCATGATTTTCGCCGCTGTTTCAGCATCGGTGACGTCAATGATTGTCGACGACACCATAGTTGACTCGGCTGACAAGACTTCGATACCGGCGGCTTCAAGAGCAGTCTTGACGTCGTACACCGCATTGGGTTCACTCAAGATTTTCCATGACGAACCATCACGACTAATGTCTTCGGCCCCTGCGTCGAGGGCGAGCAACATGATGTCGTCCTCGCTGGTGGTTCCGCCAACATAAATGACTCCGCGTCGACTGAACTGCCAACCGACTGCGCCGGGTTCAGCCATGGCACCGCCCAACTTTGAAAAGATATTTCGGACATCTGCTCCAGTACGGTTGCGATTATTAGTCAAAGTGTCAACCAACATCGCGACACCGCCTGGGGCGTACCCCTCATAAGTAATCGACTCGTAGTTTTCACCTTGGGCTTCACCAGAACCGCGCTTGACGGCGCGATCGATCGCGTCGTTGGTCATCTGGCCCGCTTTGGCCTTTTGAATCACTGTTCGCAGCGTGGCGTTGGAGTTGATGTCTCCCCCGCCTTCACGAGCTGCTACTTCAATTTGGCGAGCAATCTTGGCGAACAATTTTCCGCGAGCTTTGTCGGCTGCGCCCTTTTTGTGTTTGATTGTCGCCCATTTGGAATGTCCGGACATGGTCTACCTCTTACTCGTTGTCAATGACTCGTGAATGATGGACAGAAAAATCTCGTGTACTCGTAAGTCTGTCACGAGTTCGGGGTGGAAAGAACTGGCGAGAGAATAGGCCTGACGAACAAGCACGGGGCGTTCGTCAATTGATGCGAGAACCTCAACATCGTGACCGATTGATTCGATCACTGGAGCGCGGATGAAAAGAGCATGAAATGGAGAATCAAGCGAAGTAATGGAGATGTCTTGTTCGAAAGAATCGTTTTGGCGCCCATAACCATTACGTCGCACCTGGATATCCATGGCATCTAATGAAATCTGATCAGGTCGACCATCATGAATAGTTCGTGCCATCATGATCATTCCGGCACAGGTTCCGAATACTGGTAGACCATCGTGAAGGCGTTTCGAGAGCTCAACGCCGAGGTCCGATGCGACCAACAGATTGCTCATGGTCGTACTTTCTCCGCCCGGCAAAATAATTCCGTCGAGATCGACGAGGTCAGACGTATTTTTCACCAGTCGCGACTCAAGACCAAGTTCGGTCAGCCGTTGGACGTGTGCGTCAAAGGCTCCTTGGAGCGCCAGTACACCGACTAACACGCGAGGGTTCACCTGGGGGCCTCATTGCGACAGAACCGTTACCAGCCGCGATCGGCGTAACGCTGATTGATTTCGTCCATACCGATACCCGTCATGGGGGCACCCAGGCCGGCACTGACTTTGGCCAATATTTTGGCGTCCATGTAATGCGTTGTCGCTTCAACAATGGCTTTGGCGCGAGGGCCGGGGTTGTCGCTCTTGAAAATACCCGAGCCGACGAAAACACATTCTGCGCCAAGTTGCATCGCCAAAGCAGCATCGGCGGGCGTTGCCAAACCGCCAGCGCAGAAAAGCGGCACGGGAAGTTTGCCAGTTTCGGCGATCTCTTGTACCAGTGACAGCGGCGCCTGGAGACGCTTGGCCCATTCAAAAAGTTCAGCCGAATCGGCTGAACCAATCTTCTTGATGTCACCAAGGATTGAACGTAGGTGTCGAACAGCTTCAACTATGTTTCCGGTTCCAGCTTCACCCTTGGAACGAATCAGCGCCGCACCTTCGCTGATACGTCGAAGTGCTTCACCCAAGTTGGTTGCACCACAAACGAACGGAGTCGTAAATTTGTACTTATCAATGTGGTGTGCTTCGTCGGCTGGCGTGAGCACTTCGCTCTCATCGATGAAGTCAACGCCAAGTGCTTGCAAAATTTGGGCTTCAACAAAGTGGCCAATACGAGCTTTAGCCATCACCGGAATCGTGACGGCAGCCTTAATGCCTTCGATCATGTCGGGATCGCTCATACGGGCTACGCCGCCGTCACGGCGAATGTCAGCGGGCACCCGCTCAAGGGCCATAACAGCACAGGCACCAGCATCTTCAGCGATCTTTGCCTGCCCGGGCGTCACAACATCCATGATGACTCCGCCCTTCAACATCTCGGCGAGTCCACGCTTGACAGGGAAAGAGCCAACTTGAGCATTATTTGAGGAGGACATGTACTCAGGCTAACCGTGAACTGAGGCAGGTGAGACCTTGTGCAAACGCAGAAACCAATCTGCTACTTGATATTGGTCACTTGCCGACAAGAAGTCAGTACTGATTATGGCCAGGGTGTATCGGCGACTGATGCGCCAGCAGCCACGACGACGGCCTGCTTGTCGCGAGCGAGTTCAACCCAAGTGCGGCCGGGGGTCAACAACATTGGTTGGCCCGAAGTATCAGTCAACGTCCAAGGCGAGAGATTGTCGGGACGGCTCCAGGTTCCTTCGGTCCACACGCCTTGGGTGAACAACCAAGCGACGCCGGTGCCGACGGTCTGGGCTTCAGGACTATTTTTGTCTGCTTGACTAAACTTGTATTCGCACACAATTACCACGACGTTGTCAACATTGACTTGCACCTTGTTGCTGTCAACATGGGGTTTGTCGTCGTGAAAACGAATGAACTTGCCAGAAGCAGCATCCCATTCCCAGGCGGCGCGCATTTTGCCGTCCATCGTGAGTTTCAAGCCAGCAGTGGCTGTGCCAGCAGCTGCAGAACCATCGGTGCGATATGAGAACTGCGGCGGCGGTGTTCCGCCTTGGCCAGCATCGAGAGCCCAAATGTTCGTGGTCTTCGAGAACAGGTTGTGAGGAGCCTTCTTATCCGTCGAACGGAAGAATCCGCCGCCGTTGCTTGCAGCTGATGCGCTCATATTGATGAGCGCGGATTTCTTAATGAGACCGGTCACTGTGGCATTACCACCGCTCCACAGGAATAGAGGGCGGTTGAGCGATGTCAGCAAATTGATGTCTTGGGTACGACCCGAACGAATCGGTCCAATGGGATCCGATCCCTGCGAATGCATGACGATGGCAAAGCGGGTCCATTTTTCGACGTTCTCTTCATACACGATGTCGGCCTCATTGAGTCCGGTTTGCGGACGTGCTCCTGGGTGATTATCAATCTTGGCGGCGATCGCTGGTCGTAATGCAACTGCTTCGTCGACGACAGGAAGACCAGTCAAAGGCATGACCGGCACCGGAATCGTGGTTGTCGTCGTGTCGGCAATCGTCGTCGGAGCTGAGGTCGCTGCAACAGTGGACGGGGCTACAGAAGAAGTTGACGTGGTTGTCTCGGCAGAATCTCCGCCACCTCCACAGGCAACTAAAGAGATTCCGGCCAGGGCGATTGACAGGATATTTGAGAGGGCAAACGAACGGGTTGAAGAAATTTTCACAGTTCCTTTAATAACGCAATTCGCTCGTCAAGTGGTGGATGAGTGTCGAACATCCGATGGAAGAAACTCAATTTGCCATTGTCTCGCACGCCCGAAAGTGGCTGCTCAATCCACATATGTGCTGTAGCCATTGAGGCTGAGTGGGTCGTTGTCGTGTCGGCGCGCAACTTTTCTAAAGCCGAAATGAGCCCTGGTGGATACCTGGTCATTTGGCATGCCGAGACATCGGCAAGAGTTTCTCGTTTACGACTGACCGCGGCCTGCATCGCTTTGGCGATGATGGGAGCCAAGATCAAGAGCACAAAACCAAAAAGTGCGAGCGGATTGCTTCCGTTGTTGCGGTCACCGTCGCGAGAAGTACGTCCGCCATTCCACCACATCATGCGAATAGCCAAGTCGGTCATTAATGCGATCGAGCCAACCAAGGTGACAGCAATCGTTGACACCAAAATATCGTAGTTTCTAATGTGAGATAACTCGTGAGCGACAACTCCCTCAAGTTCAACCCGGTTCATCTTTTCTAAGAGGCCAGTCGTCACAGCTATTGCGGCGTGTTGAGGGTTGCGGCCCGTGGCAAAAGCATTTGGTGCGGGATCGTTAATGACGTACACCTTGGGTTTTGGTAAACCACCAGCAATGCATAGACCTTCAACCAGGTTGTGCAGTCGTTGATATGTCGTTGGGTCGGCGGGAACAGCGCGACTCACGGCAAGAGCAATCGAATCTGATTTCCAGTATGACGTGAAAGCCATCACGGCAGCGATGACAAGGGCGACGACACTCGCAAACGGTCCGCCGCCGATGAGTTGCCCGACGACAAAACCAACGAGACCGACCAAGAGTACGAACCCAAAGACGAGTGCTGCGCTGCGGCGCTTATTAGATGCGATCTGTTGATACACGGAGTTTAAAACTTGACTGTAGGTGCAGTTCGAGCGTCGTCTTCTGCTTCAAAGAATTCACGATGAGGGAAGTTGCCCATCTTGGCGACGAGCACGGTTGGGAACGTATCGAGTTTGTTGTGGTACCCGAGAACAGAATCGTTGTAAAACTGACGAGCGTAAGCAACACGACTTTCTGTTGAGGTCAGTTCTTCTTGCATCGCCAAGAAATTTTGGTTGGCCTTTAAATCGGGGTAAGCCTCAGAGAGCGCGAACAATTGTCGTAGCGCTCCGGACAACACATTGTCGGCTTGGCCTTGAGCACCAGGGCTAGGTGCTGCGGCCATGGCCGCGTTACGAGCATTGATGACGGCTTCGAAAGTTGACTTCTCATGACTGGCGTAACCCTTGACAGTCTCGACGAGATTCGGGATGAGGTCTAAACGGCGCTTGAGTTGTACATCGACTTGCGACCAAGCATTATCAACCTGGTTACGGCTACGGACAAGGCCGTTGTATAACACAATGACTAAGACGACCAAAAGAGCGACGACGGCAAGAATGATGAAAATCATGAAGTCATCTTAGGTACAAAAATGCGTACGAGACGGTCAATATCTGATGGTTGCCCACGTCAGCGCGTTAAACGGCGGTCCCGTGTGAAGAATTTACGAACTCTTTGCCCTCGACTTGGCCGATTCTGGGAATCGGCGATCACTCTGCGGTAGATCTCGACGTAAGTTTGTGCAAGTTGGATCATTGAAAAGCCATTTGCCCGGATTTGGCCGTGAGCAACGAGCCGCTCCGCAAGCTTTTGGTCGAGCAAAATTCTCCGCAGCGCTGCTTCAAGATCGGTCGGGCTATTGGGTTCAACGAGGAGTGCGTCAATTTCGTTGGTCGCCACGTTCATATATCCATCGAGTGCACTTGCCACAATGGGAGTCGCTGCAGCCATCGCCTCGATCAAAACAACGCCAAAACTTTCTCCACCAATCGACGGGGCACAAAAGACATCTGCTTGGGAGAGGTGCATTGCTTTATCGGCATCGCTAATTCGTCCGAGCCAAACAATTCGAGAATCTCCTGCCCATTCACGTTTGAGGCGTTCTGTTTCTGGCCCTTCTGATGCGATCAATAAATCAACGGTGTCGGGCAGAGTCGCGTGCGCTTGTAAAAGAATCTCGAGTCCCTTACGTGGTTCATGACGTCCGCAAAAAAAGATTGATTGACGAGACGCATTTGATTCATTACGAGTGGGACGGGGAGTATGTGAGTTACTCAGAAAGCGATCGAGTTCAACTCCATTAGGCAAAATTTGATAGTCGCCACCGATATATCGCTGAGCCAGTAGCACTGCATCTTTGGAAACTGCTACTCGATGATCGATTGCACTGGCAAAGCCCTTGAGAGGTGCGCTTAAATACTTATAGCTCAGACTCTCGCCCGCGGCATGAAACGTGGCGACGATTGGTGCTGTTCGCATGACGAGTGCAGTGATGTTTGCGCCAGGTGTCAATGGTTCATGAAGGTGCAACACATCAAACTGTTCATCGCGTAAAACTCTGATCGTGCGTAAAGCCGCCGAAGGATCGGGAGCAAGTGGTGCGATCGAACCGTTGGCTACCGTCGGTAGTGATTCACCAATCGGTGTCACAAAAGTGTCTGGAGGTGCACCATCGCATGGGCCAAGTACTCGTACTTCATGACCCATTTTGCGTAATGAACGAGCGAGTCCCATGACCTGCCCTTGTACCCCGCCTGGGGTCGTCAAGCTGTACGGACAGATCAAGCCAATACGTAGCCGCGATTCAGAATCGATGGGTAAGGATTCCGATGACGCAGACATGACCCCTCCAAACTAGCGAGATCTGATTGGACCAGAGCGTTGGGCTAACTTCAAGGGATGCTTCTCCCCGCCTTGTCTATCGTTGCTTCGCCGACCAAACGTCTTCAAATACTTGAACTTGCGTCAGAGGCTGAGCGACGCGGTTTCCCAGCCTTGGCCTGTCCAACTCTTGGTAACGCCTTTGGTCTGTGCGTGAGTTTGGCCCATGTGACCCATCGGTTGCGGTTTTACACGGCAATTCAGGGCATTTACGGAACCTCGGCGACCGAAATTGGTTCGATTGCCAGTCATATAGGTGAGGTTTCGGGTGGGCGATTCGCTTTGGGGCTTGGGGTAAGTCATGAGGCAATGGTCAGGCGTCTCGGAGTCGAAATGGGTCCGCCGTTGTCTGACATGCGGGCGTTCGTCGATGCGCTGAGAAAACAAGAGAAGTTCGGTGGGCCGCTTCCCCCGATTTATTTGGCAGCTCTCCGAGATCGCATGCTGGCCTTGGCCTCAGAGATCAGTGAAGGAGCGTTGTGGGCTAATGCCAGTTACAGCAATACGGTCAAACAAGTTCACCGAGTGCCTCAAGAAAAGATTGCCGAAGGCTTTCATTTGGCCAACATGATTCCAACGGTCATCAGCGAAGATCGAAAAGCTGCATCTGCTGTGAATCGCAAAACCATGGCGGTGTATGTACGGCTTCCTAATTATCGCAATTATTGGAAGACCGCCGGATATGTCGAAGAAATGGAAGCAATTGAAAATGCCATTGCTTCGGGAAATCGCGACGATCACTCGTCGTTCATGAGTGATGCGTGGTTGTCAGATTGCACGTTGTACGGAACCGCCGATCAGGTGCGAGATGGTTTGCAGCGCTGGCATGACATTGGGGTTGAACCCATTGCTGTGATGTCCAGTACAAGTGGCGGACAGATCAAAGCGATTAACGAATTATTTGAGATTTACTCTTAACGGCATCGTTTTCATTAGCCGAGGCGGAGAGTCTCGAGAGGCTCAAGCGCGGCGGCACGTCGGGCTGGATACAGCCCAGCAAGAATCGAGATTGTGATCGCCAAGACGATTCCGGCTGGGGCAAGCCAAGACGCCATCACAAAGACCCATCCCGCAATTGAGGCGCCGATAAATATGGCCAGCATCCCAAGAAGTACCCCAAGTATTCCTCCGACGACGCCCACCACGATGGCCTCAAACAGAAATTGAATAGCGATGATATTTCGGGTATGACCAAGTGCTCGACGAATGCCTATTTCAGCCGATCGTTGAATGACCGAAATCGACATCACGTTGGCGATGCCGAGTCCGCCCACAATGATTGCCAAAAGCCCCATAGAAATAACGATCATTTGCAGTTGACGGTCGCTTTGAGCAGCCAACTCCAACGCCTCGCTTTTGATATCTGTCGTGATTTCTTGAGGTCCACCTAAATTGACTGCTGTCTTGAGTGCCTCAGAAGTTTCCTTCTCGGTACCTTCGGTACAACGCACGTACATTTTGTTGGGCTCGACATCATCGTTAAGAAAATCTAACTCGGCTCGGGAAAACGATATAAAAACTGCATTGTCAAACCCCGGTTCAAGTTCGACCGAATTCAAAATGCCGACGACCCCGTATGAAATACCGTTCAATTCAATAGTGCGGTTCTCCCCTGGCAAAACATCAAATTCGCGGGCTAGTCCGACACCGATAACAGCTGCTCGAACATCACTCTCTTCATCGAACTGATTAATCCATCGTCCAGATACCAAATCAACCTGCAGAACTTCAGGCAAATTGCTATCAGTTCCAAGAACTGGAATAGGAACAGTCTCAAACTTCTCTCGAGCTTCTTCGTATGGAGTCACCACGATATTTGAAAGTTCAACCACTGCGGAAACCGTTTCAACGGTGGTGACGGATAAGGCTCGTTCAACTGCATCAGTGGGAAGAGTTGGGTTCTGACCGCCAAATGAACTGGATGCCGCAGCTTCAATAAGGTTTGTTCCGAGTTTGGCGACCTTTTGTTTGAGGTCTCCTTTTGCTGAGTCGGTGAGTCCAACGGAGGCGATAATCGCGGCGACTCCAATCATCGGTCCAAGTAGCAATAAGAGCGTGCGAACTTTACGAGCGAATAATCCGTTGAAAGCAACGTTCACCAAATCCTTAAAAGTGCTCATGAGCGCAGCACCTCATCGGAAACGATTCCGCCGTCGAGCATTGAAATTTTACGGGCTGCTGAGTTAGCGATACTCGCGTCGTGGGTGACGATGACAACGGCGCGTTCAGTTGATTGTAATCCCGCCAAAATTTCCATGACATTGGCGGCATTCTTGGTATCGAGGGCACCGGTGGGCTCGTCTGCGAGGAGAATCTTTGGTTCGGTAACCAAGGCTCGTGCGAGAGCAACACGTTGTTGTTCTCCGCCCGACAGTTGAACGGGACGGTGATCGGCGCGTGGGCCGAGCCCGACGCGCTCAAGTGACGCCATGGCGCGCTCGCGACGTTCGGCTGGCTTCAGCGAACGGTACAAGAGAGCCGTTTCAACATTGCCTAAAGCATCAAGATGTGGGATCAAATGAAATTGTTGAAAGACGAAACCGATACTTTTGCCACGTACTCGAGTGCGGGCAGCGTCTGCGAGACGAGTGACCTCTTCGCCACCGACTGTAATAGTGCCTTCGGTGGGAACATCAAGACATCCGAGCAAACCCAACATCGTCGATTTACCCGAACCCGAGGGACCGACAATCGAGACAAAGTCACCAGCCCGAATCACCAAAGACACGTCGCGTAGAGCCCATACCGCAGCTTCACCCGTTCCATAGACGCGCGATACATGGCTCAATTCCATGAGCGTCGGAACCGTGATCTCTTGGGCGGATGACAGAGTGTTCATGCGAATCGATTAGGCAGCCGAAACAACATTGCCTGACGCAATATCGACAACTACTAATTCGTCGCCCTTCAGACCATCCTTGATTTCAACCCATTCGCCGTCGATCAAGCCGATTGTTACTTTGACTCGAGTGATTGTGCCCGCGTCATTGACGATACGTACCTCATCGCCATCAGCTGACCGCAGAACCGCGGCGACAGGAACGGCAAGAACTTGTACAGCCTCGTCAAGAGTGACATCAATTGAAACTGTTGCTCCGTCAACGGCGCTGAATTCGCCAGATACGGTAATGGTGCCTTCGTACAACTCTTCACCAGCCGACCCGACAGTTGCACTGTCGTTCAGTTCTGAAATCGTGCCTGGCAAAATTTGGCCACCGACTTTGAGGTCAACAAACACGGCTTGACCAACAACAAGTTCGGCTCGATCGGTCGGACTGACCTTCATGGTGATTGTGAATTGGGGTTCGGTGAGGCTAAGAACAACGTTGCCCTGCAGAACGAATTCACCTTCGTCGACTTCAACTTTGCCGATTCGGGCTGGCCAATCGGCTACGAGCATGTCAGAGGGCTTAAAGGTCACGTCGTCGTTGATGACGTTGATCGGAACCGTGACGCTGCTTGATCCAGTTTTCATAATGATGGTGCCACTTAAGGCTTTGTAGTCGGCCCCATTTTGTGCGGTACCAGACATTTGATAATTAACCGAGGTGTCCTCGGTAACTGGAGCATCGGCGACAATGCGGAATGAACCCGTACGGCCTTCGGCAACTGTTCCCCCACCCACCAGAGTCATTTCAGGTAGATCTTCACTTTGAATCGTGACTTCGGCGCTGGTGGTATCACCTAAGAAGTAACGCTCAGTTTTTCCAGAAGGAGGAGTGTCAGCGCCGAGTGTCAAAATCAAATTCTCATCTGGTTCAACGGTGTCATCGCGGCGAATTTGAATCTGTACGTCGACGCTGTAATCGCCAGCATTGATGGTGTACGTGTCCACATCAGGGGTTAAGAAGTCGACATCTTGACTGGCACTTCCGGCAAGAACCGCATTGAACTTGATGTCGCGGTTCGACTTGACAGAGGTGCGAACCGTGAAAGTGATTGAAGAACCCTCACTAATCGTTTCGCTACTTGCCTTGACAGTTAAGAGTGGGCGTAGTTCTGAACCATTAGCCGGAATGACGACGCGGAGCTGATTCGTATTACCGAGCGCATAGGTGGGATCGTTACCAAACTGAGTAGTCATCGAAACGGTGATGTCTTCTTCATCTTCAATCGTGTTGTCAACGAACACCTTTGAAGTGAAAGATGTGGTCAGTTCACCAGCCTTAATGGTGACACTCCCCAAAATTGTGTCGTAGTCATCATCGTTGACGGGATCGTCGCCAGCTGTTGCGCTACCAGCGGTATTGATCGCGATCGTCAGGTCGGATGTCGGGGCAACATCGGAGGTGATCGTGAAAGTGACTGACCCACCTTCATTAACCGTCGTCTTGTCAACTGAGATATTCAAGGTTGGCTTAACGACCACTGGTCGAAGGCTTGAACCACTTGAGGTCGGAACTGCTTGGGTGACGACAAATGCTGCAGTGTTTTCTCGACCAACTGAGTAAGCAGCACTATTTGGGGACAAAGATGCCGTGATGGTCTCGTCGTTTTCGTTACTTGAACCGCTGTAGCCACGATCGAATTGCCATTTGGCCAGCGCTGAACGAGTGTCTTCGGTGAACAACGTGTCAACGTCCCGAATGATGTATCCGCCGTCATTGAGGATTGTTTCAAGTTGCTTGACGTCGGGGCCGACACTGCCCACTGTGAGTTCGCGGTAGAAAGAGAAATCGCCAGGCACTGCCACTGCGGTCCGGCCATCAAGAGCAAATACTCCATCACCAATTTCGACGGTGTCGCCGTCCTCAACATTGATTTGGCTCACTTTGCCGTCAACTGCTGAGTTGATCTTTTTCGTTTCATCACGTCGAACTTCGCCCGACACGGTCAGAACATCGGAAAGATCTCGTCTTTCAACCGCTCGAGGTGTGATGAGCAAGGTGTTACTGGCTGAGTCGCCACCTGATTGACGGCCGATAAAGACGGCGGTCCCCACGACGGCCACGAGACCGATGACGAGAGAAATTTTCTTAATACTGGACATTTAGGCTCCGTTTTCAATGGCATCGTTGATGCCAGTTTCGGTTAAACATTGATCAAGATCGCGTTGGTTTAAGTCACCGTCAGCACTTTGAAAAGTTGTGGGATTAATCAATCCAGATGAATCGATGGATGTATCAATCTTCCATCCCTTTTTCTTGAGGCAGTCAGAGAGAAGCACAAAGCCCTCATTGCGGGTCTTGATCTCATCCGGAGTGAGATTTGCACGAGTTGTGGAGACTTCGTTGAGGACGTTCACAATGTCGCTACGTGCTGCGCATTTCTGGATGATTTCGAGATAGGCGGGGTCTTGGTAAGCCGGATTATTCGGGTCTTGTAAATCGCCACGAATCGTCTCTCCTGAATCTTTCAGGCAACTTGAGAACTTCGAAAAGGCGTCAAAGAGTTTGAGTTCTGCCGGACGGTTGTCTTCGTTTAACGGAATGGTGTCGGCCGACCCTGAATCTGTTGACGGATCTCCTGGTGCAACCGAATCTCCGGAAACGTCGCCGCTTGAATTTTCATTGATGGGCACCAAAGTCGATCGCATCGCCGTCACTTCTTCGGCGGTCATGACCTGAACCGAATCGACGTCTCGAACAATGGTCGACGTTTGACTAGCTGATCCACAAGCCGACGACAGAAGGGCTAGTAAACCAAGGCCAATGCGGACTGAAGAACCCCCGTTCAAACTCATCTTTCAAGACTACGAGTTTTGGCTGGCCGAGACCCTATTGTCCTGACGATTCACTCGTCGGTAGCCGCCCTTCGAGTATCGCGGTGATCGTTGCCATATCCAGGATCGCTGGGCCAATTCGGCTGCAACAGGTGCCATTGCTCGGGGGCGCGACTGATCAGCTTTTCAAGTTCGTAGGCCAAATCTTGAGTGATTCTTTGTACATCCTCGCGGAGTTTTCCGCGTCGTTCGCAATTCATTGGTGCACCTATGACGCCGTGATGTCCGACTCCGCGATCGGTGAAATAAGCCGCTGTTGGCAACAACGCCGCACCAGTTCTCAATGCCAGTGTGGCTGGACCTGCTGGCAAAGTTGTTTGCTCACCAAAGAATTCGACTTCAATCCCTCCCCCAGTGATGTCACGATCGCTCAACAAACACAGAACCTCGTTGTTGCGAAGGGACTTCAAGACTGCGGGGCCTGCTTCTGGACCTAGCGGAATAACCGTCATACCAAACTTGCGTCGAAGTTCTGCGAACCATTCAAAAAGTTCGGGAGGTTCGATGGGTTCGACGACAACAGTCATCTTGTTGCCAAGGTCAGCAGCCCAACGTCCAGCCCATTCCCATCCTCCAAGATGTGGCAAGGCGAGAATGACTCCGTGTCCTCGCTCAAGTGCTGGCAGCATATTCTCGTGGTAACCCTCACAAGTCATCGTTGAAGCGACCTGTTCGCTTGACAGTGTTGGCAAGCGAAAACTTTCTATGTAATACCGGGCGTAGCTGTCAAAGACTTGCTGAGTGAGACGTCGAATCTCGATTGAAGATGCTTGAGGACGTACTCGGC
>CAMDCI010000029.1 GCA_945889715.1 Bifidobacterium breve
TGTGACAACGGCACAGCATCAGTTTCGATGTAGCTCGAACCTGGAATGGGGTTGCCGTGAGGACACGTTGTCGGTGCGCCGAGAACGCGATTCATGGCGATTTCAACTTCGTCGCCAATGACGTGTTCCCACTTGCCAGCTTCTTGATGGGCGTCGGCCCAACTGAGGCCGAGGATGTCGGTCAGAAAGCGTTCGGCCAACCGATGACGACGAACCACTTGCTGGGCGAGATTTTGTCCGTCGGTTGTGAGAGTGATGCGCGAACCTTTGGCAATTACAAGTCCGGCCTTGCTCATCTTTTCAATCATTTGTGAAACTGACGCTCGGCTCACATGAAGTCGTTCGGCCATTCGCGCCTGGATGACTTCAAGGTCGTCTTCGTGTAACTCGAAAATGCACTCGCAGTATTCTTCGAACGCTGGATGCCGCTCAGTCGAGTTGATCATGTCGTCAGACTATCTCACTCAAAGACAACACCTTGGGCGAGGGGCAACTGGTCTGAATAGTTGATGGTCTGGGTTTGACGGCGCATGTATGCCTTCCAACTATCGCTTCCGCTTTCGCGTCCGCCACCAGTTTCTTTTTCGCCACCGAAGGCACCACCAATTTCGGCACCCGAGGGGCCGATATTGACGTTGGCGATTCCGCAGTCGCTGCCAATTGCACTCGTAAACCTTTCGGCTTCACGCATATCGGTCGTGAAAACACTCGAGGCCAAACCTTGTGGAACACCATTTTGTAATTCAATGGCTTCGTCGAAAGTCGAATACGACATGACATACAAAATGGGGGCAAAGGTTTCGGTCGCAACGATGTCGGTTTGCGAGGGCATGCGCACAAGCGCAGGTCGAACATAGGCGGCCTCGGGGGAGTCGGGTGAATCGTGGCGCTGCCCGCCAGCGACGACAACACCGCCATCGGTTTCGGCTTGTTTGATCGCTGCTTGCATACTGTGCAACGACTGCAAGTTGATGAGCGGCCCAACGAGGTTGTTGGATTCGAGCGGGCTTCCGACGCGCAAGTTGTTATATGCCTTGCCAACGCGCTCGCAGACTTCGTCAATACGTGACTCATGAACAATGAGACGACGAAGTGTTGTACAACGTTGTCCAGCAGTGCCGGCCGCCGAGAAGGTGATTCCGCGAACGGCAAGGTCGAGATCGGCCGAAGGAGCGATGATGGCGGCGTTGTTGCCACCAAGTTCAAGGATCGATCGACCGAAGCGTGCGGCAACAACGGGGGCCACGGCACGACCCATGCGAGTTGAACCGGTCGCTGACAAAACCGCAACGCGGTGATCGGCGGCTAACGCAGCGCCAACTGACGCGTCACCAAAGACGACTTGACACACATCAACGGGTGCGCCGGCCGCTAAAGCGGCACGACGAACAAGAGTGGTGGTCGCAATTGCAGTGAGTGGTGTGAGGTCTGATGGTTTCCAGATCACGGTGTCACCACTCACCAATGCCAACGCAGCGTTCCATGACCACACGGCAACCGGAAAGTTGAAGGCACTGATGACCCCGACGGGTCCGAGTGGTTGCCACGTTTCAGTGAGTCGATGTTGTGGTCGCTCTGAGGCGATTGTTAGTCCGTGAATCTGTCGTGACAAGCCGACAGCAAAGTCGCAAATGTCGATCATTTCTTGAACTTCGCCGAGTGCCTCTGAACGAATCTTGCCGACTTCAATTTGCACAAGATCGGCTAAAGATTCTTTGTGAGCGCGCAGTTCAATACCGAGGTGTCGTACAACTTCGCCGCGCACTGGTGCCGGAACCGCACGCCAAGTTCGGAAGATTTCGGCCGCTGTGGTGATGGCTTGATCAACTGAAGTGTTGGCGATCGAGCTTGTGACTGTGCCTAAGGATTGACCGTTGATGGGAGATCGGGCGGTGAGACCAGAAGTGCCTGAAGCGGCAATAGTGGCATCGCTTCCCAATGCTTGCAGAGCGCGTTGCGCTTGTTCACGAAGTTCATTCGCAGTGGGCGGAGTAATTGTTTGACGAGTCACTTTGACAGTCTTGCCGATACAGCAAGGCGGTCGGAACTTCAGTCAGTGGCAAACGTTGGCAAAAAGAGTTTGGCGGCTGGCGAACCAGCAGTAATTGCGTCGGCAGCCATGATGACGGCGGCACCGGTGTACGCAGTTCGTTCGCCGGCAGGGAAGTGTTCGAGTGATGGATACACAATGCCAGTCATATACGAACCATCGTCGGTGCGATGAGCGCGTGTCCAGAGCAGCAAGTCGGTTGCGGTGCTCAGATCGCCAACTGCGGCATGAGCAAGCGAGCATTCAGCAGTTTCAGCAGCGGTCACCCACGGTTCGTCGCTGACACAACGAATACCTCGGCCTTCCATGGCAAAGGTGTCCCACAAATCGGCAAGACGGGCTTTGGCCTGATCGCCTTCCATTGCATTGGTCAGCACGGGGTAATACCAGTCCATTGCCCAACGAGTTTTTGGTTCGAAAGCGTCGGGGCGTGTAGAAATCGCCATTCTCAACTGATCGGCAGCAGCGGACCAATGTGGCTTTGGTTCATTGATGAGTTCAGCAAGATTGACGGCGCAGGTGAGCGCATGCCAAATACTTGATGAACCAGTGAGCAATGCGTAATCCCACGGGCTGGCGTGTTCTTCTTTGGCCCACAAGATGGTGCCGTCATAGCGACGCATCGACAGGACCCACTCGATAGCGCGTTCAACAGTTGGCCACAGATGATCAACAAAACCGCGATCCCAAGTGCACAACCAGTGATGCCATACGCCAGCGGCGATATAGGCGCACACGTTGGTGTCGAGTTTTGGTTCTTCGACAATTCCGCCTGGTAAGTAATAGTTGAACCACCAACCGTCGGCGTGTTGTATATCGACGAGCCACTCGTAGGCACGCTCGGCATTTGAATGCAATCCAGCAATGTCGAGAGCGATTGCAGTTTCGACATGGTTCCAGGGATCGCAATGACCGTCTTTGAACCACGGAATCATTCCGTTATCGAGTTGAAGGGCAGCGATTGACTCAGCAGTTTGCACAACTTCGTCGGCGCTGAGAACGCCTTCAATGTGAGGGATACGACTCATGAGTGCACCGGCATTTTCTGGGCATAGATAATGAGACTCTTGCCCATGACCGGTGACAAGGCCCGCTCAAGAAGCTTCATTGAACGGGGTTGTTTGATGATGTCCCATTCAAGAAATTGCTTGTAGCGATTGACGAGTTTGTTGTCGTCGCGACGTGGGCCAACTGCACACTTCAGCCACCAATACGGCGAATGCAAACCGTGAGCATGATGTGATCCGGTCACAATCAATCCTGCAGAACGCAATTTGGCTTCAAGTTCGGTTTGCGAATAAATACGCACGTGACCACCAACAGATTTTGGAGCGTGGTACTCATCACTTAACATCCAATTGATCTTTTCTGGCCACCATGAAGGAACGGTGCAGGCAAGAGTTCCGCCTGGTCGTACAACGCGAGCAAGTTCGGCAATCGCAGCGACGTCGTCTTGGATGTGTTCGAGAACTTCAGAAGTGATGACACGATCAAAGGTGTTGTCGGCAAATGGAAGCTTGGTGGCATCGCCGCGTAATGCTCCAACATAGCGATCGGCTTCAATATCTTCGACTTCAATCATCGCTCCAAATGTTGCACGGGTCATGCGCACTTCTTCATCGGCGTAGTCGAGAGCAACAATGCGACCACCAAGACGAGCAATCTGAAATGCGTGGCGACCAAAGCCAGCACCAGCATCAAGAACGAGATCGCCAGGTGTCAGCCCAAGTTGTTTGAAACGAACAGTCAACATGAGTTATTTCACGCGACCATTTCGACGAAGCTTTTCTTGATTGGCGGGCATGGATAAGACTTCGCGATATTGCTCAACTGTTTGTTCGGCACATTTGCGCCAAGTCCAACGTTCAACAACTCGATTGCGACCGTTCAAACCGACGCGGGCGCGAAGTTCTGGATCGTCGAGACCACGGCGAATCGTGGCAGCAAGACCTTCGGCGTCGCCGGCTTTGCAACCAAGCACGGTGTCGCCATCGATGCCAGTGACTTCGGGTAATGCACCGCCGTCGGTTGCGACGAGGCAAATGCCCGTGCACATTGCCTCAATTGCGGGAAGACTGAAACCTTCATACAGCGACGGCACCACGGCGAGTTCGGCCTCGGCGTACAACTCAACAATGCGTTCGTCGGTGACGCCAGAGACAAATTGAATATGTGGTGCCAGGCCTAATTTGTCAATGAGGTCCATGCTCTTGCCGGGCTTGGGCTTGCCAATGATCGTCAAGGTGACGTCGCGTTCGGTGCGGAGTTTTGCAACAGCCTCAAGAAGAAATGACAAGCCTTTCAAGGCAACGTCGGCAGATGCAGTGGTGATCAGTCGACCAGGAATACGCGTGACCTGGGGCTGTGGCTTAAACAAATCAGGGTCGACACCCACGGGCACGAGGCGCATGCGGTCGTATGAAACACCCATATCGCCATGAATATCTTTGATGCTATTTTCGCTCACGACAACAATGCGCGGCATACGGCTTGCCACACGTCCTTGCATTTCGACGAATGAATAAAAACGCGACACGCCAAACTTTTTGTACCAATTAGGTGCGTGTTCCATTTCGAGCGCACGGTCACGCGTAATGGGGTGGTGCAACGTGACGATTGTGGGAATGAGCTTTTCGAGGGACAAGATGCCGTAACCCAGGCACTGGTTGTCGTGCACAAGATCGAATTCGCCGGTGCGTTGCGCGAGATGGCGCTTGACGCGGGAACTAAAAGCCGCAGGTTCGCCAAAGGTTCCGATGAGGAATAATCCGAGTTCGTAGAAGTCTTCACGAGTCTTGAGTTCCCAAATGGCGGGGAAACGGAAGGGGTAGTGATCGTTAATGAGATCGAGGCTGGGCAACTTGGTGAGTTTGATGCGTTCGTCTAAGACGGGGTACGGCTGACCACCAAAGACTTCAACGCTGTGGCCGAGGTCGACGAGGGCCTTGGTGAGGTGACGGGTGTAGACACCTTGGCCACCGACGTGGGGTTTGCCGCGGTAAGTGAGGTAAGCGATCTTTAGTGGCCCATTGGGGTCGCGGGCTTCAGACATGCTTTCCGATGCTACCGTCGGGTCACTTATAGACCCCTTGTGACGCTCTGACCTGCGCTTTAACAACTATTTGTGCGGCTGATCTTCGATTCAGAAGTGGAAGAAAACCCGTATATGTCGCTGGCCGTGACTTTGACGACCACTTGAGTCGCCGTGAGCGGTATCGATGTCAGCGACGTGACCCACGCGCCTTTTCCTGAATCGTTCAGAGTTGTGGTGATCGTGGTTGGCGATTTCGTACTTTTCGGGTCGGTGTACGTGATTTTCGCGAGGACGGTCGTGAGGGGACTTTCGTCGGTGATCGGAACCTGGATATTGAGGCGAGAACACGCGACTCCCGAGAAGGTGGGGGTGAAGTTTGCAATCACTGGTGGACGACCGACGATGCCAGAAAGTGTGACTGCAGTGTCGGCGGCCCCTCGTGTCGTTGCCAATGCCGGGAAGTTGAACTTTCCTTCGGCAAGGGTGCTGGCTGCGGCGCGAGCAAAGGTCACCGAAACAGTCTGAGTTGCTCCGGCATTAAGCGAACCAGAAGCTGGGACAAATGTGAAGTAACCAGACGACTCTTTGAGCAGCCAATTCACGGGACCGTCATTGTCGTTAGTCAATATTAATGAAGCAGTTACTCCAAGGGCGAAATCAAGAGTGGTCGTTGATATTGACATAGGGCGGATACTTCGTACTGTTGTCGTTGTCGTTGTCGTTGTGGGCTGGTTTGTTGTTGTTGTTGTTGTTGTTGTTGTCGTTGTAGTCGTTGGGCGAAGAATTGTTGGGGTCGGTATCGGACTCGGTGCTGCAGTTGTCTCAGGTATGGATGCTGCTGTTGCAAGTGATGTTGTCGTATTGCTTGGCGGTGGAGATATCGATGCGATTGAAGTCGTTGATTCTGGTAGAGCAACGGTGGTTGCTTCGGAAGTTGAATTAACAACGATTGGATCGGCAGATGTTGCATTGGTGGAGTCGTTGTTTTGTTGAACAAGCACGACGCCTGCAACGAGTAAAAGTGCAGCAGTTGTTGACGCGACGATCGCCATTGCGTGTCGTGATGCCCGCACCAAACGCGGGAATCCATCGTTGCGATTGAGTTTGATGTGCCGCGAACGCTGTGAGCCGCGCGAACTCTTGATTGCATGGGCATCGGCCGATTGTGTCGGAACTGGAATTGATTGTGTTGCTGCCAGAACCTTCTCGCGAAGACCAAATGGCAACAAAATGACAGGTGCGGCGCCGAAGAGAGCCAAGGGTGCGTACTTCGAGCGAGTCTTTTCGCACGTTGAACACTCCTCAATATGCCGAGCAACTCGTTTACGAATGAGAACGCTGAATTCACCGTTCCATCCCGAAATGATTGCGGCGAGTTCTTTGCAGTCTTGGCCGCCCATCTTGGCCACCGTGAACGCGCCAAGACTTTTTTCAATTCGGTCACGCATGCGATGGACAAGCGAGTAACTCTGTTCGGGTGAAACACCAAGAGCATCGGCAAGGTCGGCGCCGGAGAGTCCTTGTCGCACCGAAAGTTCAAGAACGAGTCGGTCGCGTTCGTCAAGACCGGCGGCCGCAGATCGAACAAGTTCGGCAAGTTCGTCGTACGAAGCAGTGGCACCTTCGGCGTTGGGATCGAATGCGGCAACCACGTCAGGTGTTGTTTCTGATTGAAAGTCGGTGGGTGTGGCGCGCTTGCGTTTTTTGGTGCGCCGGTAGACCTCGTTGCGAAGTACCGCATAGAGCCAGGGCTTGAGTCGATCGGGATCGCGTAACTGATTGAGTCGTTCGGCGGCAATGCAAAAAACGTCTTGCACCATGTCGGCTGCATCGTGGCGGTCGGAGAGCATGGCCGCTGCGGTGTCGTATAAGCCAGGTGCGTATAAGTCGTACATAGACGCAAGCGCGTTTCGATCGCCAGATAAGTAGGCGGTGACAAGTTGGGAGTCGGCGGTCAGCGTGTTCATGCTTTGTTCCCCGCCAGGTAGTTGTTCTCCTCATAGAAGAGGAGAGTCACGAATAGTCGGGCTCTGACAAAAGTCTGCCTGAAGATTTCGTCAATGTCAGGCGATTTGTTGGACTTCAATCGTGAATCTTCTAGTCATCGAAGTGTTCGGGTCAAGCACTAATGGCATGTCGTTAACTCCATTGGGTGGCCCTGATTGTGGCTCTACGCAGGTTGCATGCATTGGAATGTCGTACATCACCCAATGTGAGCAATCGCTAGAAAGGGTGAGGTGAACATTTCCAATCGTGATCGTCAAGGGTTCCTCAGGATTCACAAAACAGTCATCAACGGGCGTCGCGGGCTGAGGGGCCTTTTGTTTCGTAGCAATTCCACCACTGTCGCGTTGAAGCATCGCGTCAAAGTGCAGCGATGTTGTATGGGGTTTCACAAACCATGGATGCCAGCCGACTTGAATGGGCATGGCATCGATTGCATGCACCTTTAGTTGCATTTCGAGTTTGGTGTCGGTGAGTTGAATGTGATGTTGAACTATTCCAGCAAAGGGCCATTCGTCGCCAAGATCAATTTCTAGTACTACTTCAGAAGGCGAATTCTCAATCACATTCCATGGTCGATCAAATACGGTTCCGTGAATTGAATGTGGTGGCATATTTTTCCTGAGCGGAAACTGTTCACCAGCAAATTTCAGAATTGCGTCGCGCACTCGTCCGGCGTACGGCACCATGGGGTAGCAGCCCCACGACAGTGGATCGTCGGTAGCGCCACCAGTATTGAAAATCTCTTGGTTTCCCACAATGAATGACCCAATACGTCCGCCGAATTCGGGATACACCAAAGCCGTCATGGCGCCATCGGGTGACTGCAATGTGATCACCTCATCATTGTGTCGCACATCAGCCAGCATTTATGACACGATCGTGATGTGCGTGCAATTGTCCAACGAGTAGATCAGGCATCAGTTGACTCAACAGTCGACGGAGTGACATCTCGAGTCGGGGAGATTGGTCAGGGCTTATTGGTTCTGGTCGGGGTGACCCACGCCGATACCGAGCAATCGGCGGTCAAATTGGCTGACAAAATTTGGAATTTGCGCATCATGAGCGATGCCGAAGGTGTGATGAACCTTTCGGTCGCAGATTCAACTAGGAACATTCTGATTGTAAGTCAGTTCACTTTGTATGGCGATACCAGCGGCGGTCGTCGCCCAAGTTGGATTGCTGCTGCCAAACCCGAGGTGGCTGAACCTTTGGTCACCAAAGTGATTGACGAATTACGCAGGCTTGGTGCTCATGTTGAAACCGGACGTTTCCGCACCGATATGAAAGTTGCTTTGGTCAATGACGGCCCGGTCACTGTGACGATTGAGGTTTAAGAGCGAGTTTTAGAGCGAGATTTTGATCGATTCAGAATTGCCACTAAGAAAACAAGAGCGATGAGGGCAATCCACGGCTTGTCGCCGAGCGCAACATAAATCGTTTTACCGCTACGAATCTCAACGTGCGAGCTGATGACTTTTTGTTCGCTCACTCCGGTGCGTTCGTGCACATGACCTTCGGGGTCAACGAATGCGCTGAAGCCAGTGGGAGATACCTGAACAACCCAGCGCCCTGTTTCGATGGCCCGCAACTTCGATGAAGCAACTTGTTGCGATTGCAGCACTGTCCATGTGTAACTTGAACCATTGGTCGGATTGATGATGAATCCGGCACCATTCTTGACACCTTCTCGGGCTCTTCCGCCGAAGAAGACTTCCCACGAGATCACCACACCAATTCGTTCGCTGCCTGTTGACGTGGGAACATCAAGAATTGCTGGACCAGTTCCGGCTAATGCATCTCGTGGAACTTGATTGACGGGTGCGCCAAGTGATTTGAGGAATGACCGCATCGGCATGTATTCGCCAAATGGGACTCGGCGCACTTTGTCGTAACGATCAACGACTTCGCCATCGCTGTTGGCGATGACTTGAGCGTTGGTGAAGTGCTCTCGATTGACATCTTCGGTAATGCCGACCGCAAATGGGGCGTTGAGGCGAGAAGCTTCTGCGCCCACTTCTTTGACTTCAGTACTTAATGTGAAATCAACAACATCAATGACATTTTCTGGCCACACAACTAAATCAATCGGGTCATCGGCGTTGCTGTTGATTGTTTGTGTTGCCGCGAGATGGCGCTCGACTACATCGCGGGGGTCGGTGTCGACCGCGCGAGTTCCTTGAGGTCCGCCGCCCTGCACTGCAACGACATGGAAATCGCGCCCCGTATTAGACCCGCGGGGTGCGAAATAACTTCCAACAAGCACGAGAAGACACAATGACCAAAGCAGTCGACGATGTTGCTGATCAACTGAAAAATCATGCGGACGTTTCGCCAGCAATGCACCGATCTGCCAGGTGAGCCATGACAACAAAATGACTCCACCGATTGAGGCCACACGATGCAGTGGTCCACCTACTTGGGCGATGCCGAGTGTCGCAAGCGGTACGCCTCCGAAGGGCGCGCACATTCGCAAGATCTCAATAAGTAGGTGCGCCACCGGCGACATAAATAGAAAAGAACGATTGTCGTCTTTGCGAACGACGACAAGAGATGCGAGGCCATGAAGACCTGCGTACATCACGACGCCGATGATGTATCCAGGTGGGGTTAAGAACCACATCCACGCGAGTGCGGGTAAAAACCAGCCCAAGCCGAAGACGAACCCAGTAGTGAATCGTTGACGAGTTCTGGCTGCAGTGAGTTCGAGCGAGGTAAACATTGCGAGGCCAACGAACGCGAGGGGCCACCAGCCCCAGGGAGGCATTGATAATGCAACGAGCAAGCCCGAAATGAGCGTGCGCATATGGCGACGACGAGTCTTGTTTTTTGAACTCACACAGTTTCTTTGCGGAGGTATTCGGCAAAAACGGCGATTCGTTGTTTTGTCGAATGCGGTGGGTGACAAGCGAACAGAGTCAATGTTGCCGAATCTGATTGATTGATAATCCAGGTTTCGGTCGGTTCAATAATTTGCGTACCAGTGACGGCGTAGACGAAAGTGCCTTCGGCAGTTGTGAGATATACCTCGTCACCTGGAACCAGCACATCGATATTCCGGAACGGCTTTTGTTTGCTCGTTCGATGTCCACCAAGAACTACGTTGCCAACATGGCCAGGCATTGCTGTTCCTGGCCAGTAACCAACACCTTTGTCGAGCGTTGGCAAGGTGACGCCCTGATAAATGGTTTGGGTGAGAAGAAGCGCCGGGATAACTAATTCTCCAATGATGACTTCTGGTTCAACGAAGTCTTCTGGAGGAATGGCTTCGGGAACGGGAAGCGATTCGCCAGGTGCAAGTGTCGGCGGGCCGGCGTAGACAGTGGTCGTCGTTGTGCTCGTCGACGTAGTCGCGGGAATCGTGGTGGTTATCGCGAGCGAAGTTGAAGATAATTCTGTGGCATTTTCGACGCTTGAACCGCAACCACTGAGGGCCACTGTCGACACAATAATTCCTAGAGTTGCCGAGGCAATTATTGAATGAAAACGCATGTTGTCAGTCTTGCAGGTGACTGAGGAATTCTGCAGTGCTTTGTGCCGTTTTTTCGGCCTGAGCGACACAGGCAGGAATTCCAATTCCGCGCCAGCTTGCACCCGCTACAAAAATACCGGGAGCGTTGCGCAGCAGCGAAGACTCAACTGCCTCGACGTACTTCATGTGTCCAGGTCGGTATTGAGGGAATGATTCGGGCCAGCGGGTCACTCGGAAGAGATCAGGAGTGATTGAAGTTTGAGTATGTCGACTTACTTCGTCAATCACTTGACGAACAATTCGTTCGTCATCCCATTCATGGATCAAATCGTGAGTTGGGGCACCATCGCGGCCTAACGACACGCGCAGAATCATTGAGCCGTCACTGGGCCTCCAATGCGCCCACTTATTTGAGCCGAATGATGCGGCGGTGACACGATCTTGATCTGGTTTGGGAACGAGGTATCCGTTCAGGCCAGCCAACTTCGGCAAATCTGTTTCAACGGTTTTGATCGTTGCCATCACCACTGAAGAATGCTCAGCCGAACTCATCAGTGCTGCAGCATCTTCACTGAGCGATTTCAGCAAGGTGGCCGAAGATCGGGCTGGAGAGGCGACAATGATGCTGTCAGCAGGAAGCGAACTTGATATTGCTCCAACGACATCAACGATGTAGCCCTTTTGGGCGCGAGAAATTTTTTGTACTGATGTTGATGTCAAGATGTTGCCACCAAGAGCGATGATCGCATCGTTCAACGTTTGAGTGAGGGTCGCCAAGCCACTTCGCGGGGTTTCAAAAATCGGAGATGTCAACTTGGGTGCATTCTTTGTTTGCTTGCGGGCAGTGAGCAGGACACTGCGACCAGTGGCCAGCGCTGCAAGTTGTGGCACCATTTCCAAACTAAAATTGTTCGTATCGGTTGCGTAAATGCTTCCCACTAAAGGATCAACGAGCAACTGTTGAACTTGTTTGCCAAATCGTTGACGAATTAAGTTGCCAATCGAATCTTTGTGATCGCCGCTCGACGGCAAGATTGGTTCGAGTCCGGCACGAATCTTGCCGCGCCAAGTCAGCAGATCGCTACGGGCAAGTGACATCACGCCCGTGGGGACTCCGAGCATGAGACCTTCGGGGATGGGATGCAATTTTTTATGCATGACTGCGGCGTGCCCTGAGGTTGGATGCGTGATGTCTTCGCCAAGTTGAAGTTCGCGTGCAAGGGCGGCTGCATACGGGACTCGAGCTAAGTAGGCATCGGGGCCTTCATCAACCGCTGCTACTGACCCGAATGGTGACGTACGGATTTTTCCGCCAACTGTTGCGCTTGATTCAATGACAGTGACTGTTAAAGGCGGACCGAAGTAGTCGGTCGCAGAAGCAATTTTGAGTAAGCGATAAGCCGCAGTTAAACCAGTAATACCCGCACCGATAACAACAATGTGTTGCGGATCGGTTGGTGAACTCATGACTGGGCTGACACCACGCGTTGCGCTAAGGCCCGCATGATTGAAGCATCATCATTGACGCAACTGGTGCGGTCGAAAGATAAACCTTTTGCTTCAGCATGTTTTTTGGCTTCAATATCAAGATCGAATAGTACTTCTAAGTGGTCAGCAACGAATCCGCATGCACAGACGACAACGCCTGAGGCATTTTCGCTCTCGGCCAAATCATCAATGACCGCCAAGATGTCGGGACCAATCCAGGGCTCTGGCGTACGACCGGCAGATTGCCAGGCAATTGACCACGACGACCACGATTCTAAACCTGCTGCGGTTGCAACTGCTTCGGCGGTCGAACGCAATTCGTCGGGATACGGATCGCCCGCATCAATAATGCGCTGTGGCAGTGAGTGGGCTGTGAAAAGAACTTTTGTATTTTCGGGCATTGCAGACAGGCGCGTGCGCAAATCGGTCGCCAAGAACTCGATGAAAGCGGGCTCTGTTGCCCAAGAGTCGATGGACGTCACGGTGACGCCATGAGGTTCGGCTGCGGTCCGCGCTCGGCCCATGTATTGACCGATCGAGAATGACGAGTAGTGCGGGGCCAGCACCAATCCAATGATGTGCTGAAAACCGCGGGCTGCCAAATCGTTGACTGCAGTTTCAATCATGGGTTCCGCGTGCTTCAGGCCAAGGACAACTTCGTATGTGTCTGGGGCGATCGCGTCGAGGGCGCTTTGCAATGCATCGCGCTGGGCTTCGGTACGAGCAGCGAGTGGCGAAATACCACCGATGGCGTCGTAGCGCGCGATCAAATCTGCGAGTTGTTCTGGAGTGGGAGCGCGGCCGCGTCGAATGTCGGTGTAGTAAGGCTCAATTTCGGCAGGCGTTCGCGGTGTTCCGTAGGCCATTAATAGGACTGCAGTTTTTTGGGTCATGATTTTTCTACTCGTGTCTTTTCGTGAACAAATGCAACAACATCTTCAAGAACTGCAGGATCGGTTGTTGGGTCGACTCCGTGCCCGAGGTTAAAAATGTGCCCTGGATGATTGGCGTTGTCATCAAGAACTTTTTCGGCGCCTTCAAGAGCTGCCTGCGAACCGGCCAAAACGAGGGCGGGGTCGAGGTTCCCTTGTACAACGAGGTCGGCGCCTATACGTTTGCGAGCCGACTGAATTGGAGTTCTCCAATCAAGGCCCATGATTTTTGGACCAGCCTCGTGCATGGATTCGAGTAAGTGATCGCAACCAATTCCGAAATGAATTCCAGCAGCGTCTGGGTGTAACTCGCGAAGTTGGTCGAAAACTTTCTTGCTGTGAGGCAATACAAACTCGCGGTAATCGGCGTTTGAAAGTGATCCAGCCCATGAGTCGAATAATTGAAATGCCCGAGCGCCAGCCGAAAGTTGAGCATCGATAAAAGTCACCGAATGTTGGACCAGACGATCCATGAGTTGATGCCACAATTCGGGCTCAAGATGAATCATGTGCTTGGTGTTTTGGTACGTGCGTGACGGGCGACCTTCAATGAGGTAACTCGCAACAGTGAAAGGCGCTCCAGCAAACGCAAGTAGCGGTACCGAAGTTGGTAATTCGGCAACAAGAAGTTTGACGGTTTCAATGACGTATGAAACATCATCAGCTTCAAGTGGACGTAACCGCTTTAAGTCGTCAAGCGAACGAAATGGAATTTCGGCAACAGGACCGGTTCCGGGTGCAACGTCGATACCGAAACCAACGGCATGTGGCGGAACAACAATGTCGCTATAGAGCACTGCCGCGTCGACCCCGTACCGAAGAAACGGCTGCAAAGTGATCTCGGCCGAGAGGGCTGGTTGTTTGATGGCTTCAAGAATGCTTCCGCTTCCCCGAATTGCTTTGTACTCAGGAAGACTGCGGCCAGCTTGGCGCATGAACCAAACCGGGGTATGCAGATGTTTGCGACCGTTCGCTGCTGCGAGGAACGGTGAATCGACGGGTTGGTTGGGTGTCGCAGACATCAGTTATGACGATATCCGTGACCCTGGTCTAGCGCCTGATTACACGGCAACTAAACACTGCCATCAGGGGACTTGCGACACATCATGAGGGGGTCGTTGCAGTGTGCTTGATTACTTGAGGCCAGTTGATGGATGTTTCCAGTTGTCTGGACGCAGCGATGCTTCAATGCGGGCGATACGGGTGCGCGCCGGTGGGTGAGAAGTACTCGTGTCTCGGGGACCGACGGTCTTTTTGAGAGCCGCAGATAATTGTCGTCCGTATCCCATGCGCACAACGCGTTGATCGGCTTGAAATTCTGCCGATCGACCAACTGAATTTCCGAGATAGCGCATCATTGAATACCCAGCACGAAAAAACCAAGAGAACGCGTTGAAGATAAGAGCGATGGTCTGGCCAAGCAGTCGGGCCGATTGAGAACTTCCCGCAAAAGTGTGTGTTGCAGCCTGAGAAACGTTGTGCATGAAAGCACCGATGCGTTCAAGTAAGTACACCGGCAAAGTGAGCCACTGGCCAATAGTCAAGGCGATTGTGTGTGAACCAAGATGGTGGCAGAGCTCGTGGGCAAGAACCCCGCACAGTTCATCGTGGTTGAGTTCTTGGGTTGCAAATGAAGTGACAATCACGAGATGGCCACCACTCGCAAAGGCATTGAGATCTTTGTCATCGACAACGCCGACAACAAAATGTCGGTGACGAAGATGCCAGGCCTGGGTGACCTCGTTGAAGGCTTTTTGCAGTTTGGGGGCTTCGCGTGAAGTTGGTTTGCGGGCGCCCATTAACAACGTGAGAACTCGCCGCTGAAAGGCCGGGATGAACAGAACCAAGCCTGCTGCTAGGTACCCAAGCAGCACTTTCCACAGAGTGACGCCCGTGATCCAGGTGACTGGGAGCCAGAAAATGGTGACGGCTAAGACCCAAACAGGGGAAATCGCCAGCACCGGAACGAAGGCGTAGAGCGCGGCGCGATCGAAGTCGCGGCGCCTTTTAGGGCTCTGACCTCGTCTTTCGTTCTCTTTCCAACTTGGAGGCATGGGCCGTCGGTCTTCCTGGGGGTCGGCGACAGGATGTTCGCCTGATGAATCATGCCCGAAATTGCAGAAAGTTCGCTGATTTATTCAAGGTTGGTTTGATTTTGACCGAAAAGACTGAGGTACATCAGCCTATTCAGTTCATCGTTCTATGGGGGAGCAATTCGTGACAAAGGTTCAAGCCAACAACACCGAGGTCGTGCGCCAGTCGCATCACTCGGCTCGCTTGTTGCTCGACCTCGCCCGAACCCACGAGGCAACCGAACCTGAACGATCTCGCATACTCGTTCAACAGGCCCGTGCAATAGCCCGCGCCAACCAAGATTTTGAATGTGAAGCCGAATCGCTCTATCGATTGGCCTCGCTGGCACACTACGACGGTCAGCCAGGTGATGCATTCGCATTAGCGGTTGAGGCTCGTGACTTTGCTATGGCGCATGATGCTCCACTTGTTGTTGCATGGTCGCTCAACCTGATCGGTTTAGTGCACACCAATTCGGGTAATCACTCTGATGCACTGGCCTGTTGTTTACAGGCGCTCGATTGCTACCGCGGAACTGGGCATCGTGTTGATGAAGGCAACATACTGAACACGGTCGCTGCGATCTATCACGAACTCGGTGACACCGATCGCGCGATTGTCAATTATGAAGCGGCGATGAACGCCAATGCTCAACTGAATCGCCCCGATTTCGACGCGATTACTTTGGCCAACGTTGCATCACTTCGGGCAGAGCGTGGTGAATTTGACACTGCAATTGAAATCGGCGAACGAGCCCTGGCTTTGTGTCGGGTGCATGCCGTCGGATTCTTGCCAGAAGTTTTATCGGCGCTTGCTGGCGCCTATGGCGGTCGTGGAGATTTTGACCAGGCCCGGACGTTATTGAATGCGGCTTTGGCAATGCTGGATGCGTCCAGTGTTTCATTTGATGATGCGGTTCGCGCAAGCATCGAACTGGCCTTCGGTCGAGTTGAGTTGAGTGCGAAAAATGACGCAGAAGCATTGACACATTTCGGCCGCGCGCTTGGATTATCAGAAGTGATTAACGCCAAGCCCATCGCGTTCGCAGCGCACAGTGCCTTGGCCGATTTGTATAAGGGACTCGGCCAATTCGAACAAGCGGTTTTTCACCTCGAAGCAAAGTTCACGATTAATCAGTCGATCTTCAATGAAGGAACTGATGTCCGAATTAAGACTTTGCAAGTTGCTCACGAAGCCGAAGACTCGCGTCATCAAGCAGAAATATTGCGCTTGCGTACGAGTGAGCTTGAAGGATTAGTTCGTGGGCGGACGACCGAACTTGAACAATTCCAACTTGAAGCTCTTGAGCGATTGGCGATTCTTGGCGAGTTCCGTGACACCGACACCGGCGAACACACTGCACGTGTCGGTGATATGTGTGCCGAGATCGCGCACTTGCTCGGTCAAGATCCGACGTGGTCAGAACGACTGCGTTCTGCGGCCCGTCTGCACGACATCGGTAAAGTTGCGATTCCCGATTCGATTTTGCTGAAGCCCGGACCGCTAACGCCAGCTGAATTTGAAGTGATGAAAACTCACACCACTCTTGGTGCGCGCATTTTGTCGGGGAGCACCTCGCCATTAGTTCAGTTGGCCGAAGAAGTGGCACTCAATCACCACGAACGTTGGGATGGTTTGGGCTATCCAAATCAGATCGGCGCGACCGATGTGCCATTGTCAGGGCGAATTTGTGCAGTCGCTGATGTTTTTGATGCTTTGACAAGTGAGCGGGTGTACAAAAAGGCTTGGGTAGTTGACGATGCGGTGCGTTATATCGCTCGTGCGGCTGGCACACAGTTTGATCCGACTGTGGTTGAGGCATTTATGAAAATTGCGCAGTCAAGATTAGTGACTGACCCCAATTTTGCTGACTCAATGCGCTAGAACTGCGGTATGAGTTCACATATTGACAAAGCCCCCGTCGTCGCAGGTGCCGAAGCATGGAGTCACGTAGGTAATAAGCGTGTGGGTGCATTATGTATCCACGGTTTCACTGGAAATCCTTCTTCAATGCGCGGAGTTGCCGAAGCATTTGCTGGGGCAGGATACGACGTCGAATTGCCCCGCTTGCCAGGTCACGGCACCGCCGTTTCTGACATGATTCCAAGCCGTTGGGGCGACTGGACTTTTGAAGTTGCCGCGGCGTACGCCCGCCTCGCCGCACGAGTTGACAAAGTAGTTGTTGCCGGATTGTCGATGGGTGGATCTTTGACTTTGTGGACTGCCCTTCAGCAGCCTGCAGTTTCAGGAATCGTTTTGATTAATCCAGCATCGCAACCGCAAGCCGAGGAAATGCTCGAGATGGTTAAAGGAATGCTGGCCGAAGGCACCGAAGTCTTTCCTGGAATCGGATCCGACATTGCTGATCCGGAAGTGAGAGAAAGTTCGTACCCCGAAACACCGTTGGCACCTTTGGTATCGATGGTTGAAGACGGAATTCGACCCATGTTGTCGCAGTACGGTTCGTGCAAAATTCCGATGTTGTTAATTACTTCGAAGAATGACCATGTTGTTGATCCTGCAACAA
>CAMDCI010000030.1 GCA_945889715.1 Bifidobacterium breve
ATAGTCATTGAAGTCGTAATACTTCCGAGATCAATATCGGAGAACAAGTCGCTCATGTCGGCGAGAGTGTCAATAGCAACACCACAACGTCCGACTTCACCAAGTGACATTGGATCGTCAGAGTCGAGACCAAGAAGTGTCGGCATGTCAAATGCCGTTGAGAGTCCGTCGCCACCCGACTTCAAAATTTCTTTGAAGCGCTGATTGGTGTCGATCGCGGTACCAAAACCGGCGAACATTCGCATCGTCCACAATTTTGAGCGATACATCGACGCGTAAGGTCCGCGCGTATATGGATAGACGCCCGGGAAGTCGCCGTCTTCGGGACCATAAACTGGTTCGAGCGGAATGCCCGACATCGTCTGGTAATTCTCATCACGAACTTTCGAAGCGTCGAAAGCCTTCTGCCATTGTTCACGGGGGTTCGTCACATCTCTATTCTGACGACTGCCAGCCCATTTCCCCCACCCGAAGGCGAATTAGCGGGGCTTCAGTTGCCAATTTCACGCTCGGTGCGCTCGCTCTGCGGCAATGCACACTCGGTGGTTCCCCCGGGCATACGGTCGCGGTTCTTGGCTACCCATCGGTATGCAACTCCAGCGATCTGCTTGATGCCTGGCACTAACAACAAATAGCCAAGTACGGCCCAGCCCCGCCTGCCGTAGATCAAGACGCGCGCGACGGCCACATGAGCCGACGTCAATCGATTGCCTTCGATGAGTTGCACCGCGGTTTCGCATTGCTCTTGGGTGAGACCCAGATCAGCAAGATCAGATCTCTGCCATGGCTGAATACGCGGATGTCGGCGAATTCGACGTTCGATGAAGCGCACACAACGCGTGCAGAAAGCGCAATCGCCGTCAAAAATGAGGAGCGGTGTCGGCTCAACTGTCACAGGCGAACTCATGAAGCAAGTGTGCCACTGATTAGGCGCTGATCCTCAACGTCTGAATCTGGAACGGTGCGAGTTGTACAGCAATGATTCCGTCATTAATGGAAAGCGATGGCGCATCCAACGGTTCTTCCAAGGCATTGCACTGCACAACAACTCCCGAAGGTCGTGAGATGCTCAACGTGCCCGCCGTGCTCGCTCCCCTGGTTTCCCAAAGCCTGACGACAAGGTCACCAGAGCCATCGTCGGCCGGTTTGATGACGCTGATCAATGCCCCGCGAACATCAAGCCGGATTCCTGAGCTAATCGCCGCTGGGGTTCCAGCGATCAAACGATACGGGTGAGCGATCTTGGCACTTTCGATTTCAATGACCTCAACATCGCCCGGACTTTGGTCGACGTACAACGACCACTCGACGCGTTGTCGTCCGATATCTGCTTGAGGGTCAGGGAACTTCGGCGAACGCAGCAACGTCAATGACAAAGCGTTGCCTCGTACGTCGTATCCACGTGGGCCATCAGCCAAAATCGCGACACCACTGCCAGGTTCACCAACATGAACATACCGATGCGCACATACTTCAAACTTGGCGACATCCCACGACGTGTTGTGATGACGAGGACGACGCACATGTCCGAATTGCGTTCCGCAGGTCGCCTCACGTGACAACACCGCGGTCGGCAACTTCATTTGCAGACGTTGTTCAGATTCGCGCCAATCGGCATCAAGAGCAACATCAAGTCGCGATGATCCTGCAGCAAGAGACCAACGAACTTGAAACTTCGAAACCTGCGTGGCGAAATCGGCGACGATGACAACACGTAATTCCGATGCCGATTCAACGCGCGGTCCGCGAACAACTTCAACAGCGATCTCTGGCGAATTCGCATCAGCCATATCAATATCCCACGCGTCATATTCGGCCGGGGTGTCTTGACGAAGCACAAACGAACTCACTTGATCAGCGCCTAAGAGCGACCGACCCGACTCACAATGTTGAAGTTCAATGAGTTCGCCCTTCGAGTTCCATTTTGCTTCAACGATTCCGTTTGAGAGATCGACGTCGCCGGCAGATTCTGTACATGAGACTCGAGTCACTGTTGAGGGCACTTCGTTGGAAAACATCTTCGTACCCGACATGGCCGGAACATCTACCCATTGCGCCACACCGTTGACGTCAACAACTCCAGAGATCGCAACTGGGGCCGGGTTCATCAACCAAGTTGAGCCATCGGTCCGTGGGCTCAACACCGAATCCAAAAGTTGCCCGACTTCGTCAGCAACCGCTGCGTGTTCGGCCTCGGCGTCATCATGCACCCACGCAATTGATGAGCCCGGAATGATGTCATGGAACTGCTGGGTCAAGACTCGTTTCCAAAGCCCATCAAGGTCTTCAACTCGCTGACCAGACACCGCTGACCAAACTTCAAGTTCATGCAATAAGCGTTCGCTATTTCGATTACCTTGCTTCGTTCCAAGTTGCGAACTGTATGTACCACGATGCTTTTCAAAATACATTTCGCCAACCCAAGTTTGGGCTTGGCTCCCATACTCGCTTTCAGCGTCAGCAAAGAAGTTACGGATTTTCCCAAACGAAACTTGCGGCACCCCTTCAAGATTGTTGGCCAATCTGCCCCGATCAATCATCGTTTGAGTTGGGCCACCGCCGCCATCTCCGTGCCCATACAACACCAGTGATCGGGTTGAGCCGACGTGATCGGCGAAATTTCTTTCAGCAAACCGCAGTTGTGAAGGAGTCAATAACGCGTTGTACGTATCAACCGGACTGAAGTGAGTAAACACTCGCGTGCCATCGATGCCCTCCCACCAGAAAGTGTGATGCGGAAACTTATTGGTTTCATTCCAACTCAGTTTTTGCGTAAAGAACCAACGTCCACCGCCATGCTGCACAATCTGCGGAAGACTTCCGGGATAACCAAAATCGTCAGGAAGAAATGCGCCGTCACAGCGAACTCCGAACCACGACTGAAATGCCCGTTGCCCGTGAACCATCTGCCGCAACAAACTCTCACCTGTCGGCAAATTGAGATCGGTCTCAACCCACATCCCGCCAACTGGTTCCCACTGCCCTGATTCCACGAGCTTGACAACTTCAGCAAAGATTTCTGGGGCGTCTTCGCGTACCCACGCGTAATGCTGCGCCTGACTATGGCTGAACACAACATCAGGGTTCTTCTTCAATAAGTCAACGGCGTTAGCAAAAGTGCGAACTGCCTTTCGCCGGGTCTCCCGAATGGGCCACAACCATGCCGTATCCAAATGTGCGTGCCCAGCGGCAACGATTTGATGGGCTGTACCAATCGCCTCGGCACCAAGCACAACCTTGAGTTCATTGAGAGCAGTAGCCGCCGTCGCCGAGACGCGATTGACATCCAGTGCGTTGCCAGCACGTTCGAGCGCAGCGAATAACCGAGCACGTTGAGACGAACCATCATCAAGATCAATCGCCAAATCAATCGCGGCGTGTAACGCCACCGCTAACTGATTAACGCCAGCGTCATGAACAGAAACAACTGCTCGTCGCAATTGGTACAAGAGTGCATCACCAGATGTCGCTGGATCGCCTAGTGGCGTTGGTCCGTAGCCAAAGGCGTGACCGGCAATGATCGGAGTCGCCGCTGCTTCAATCCAAATTTCAATGACTTCACCCGCGACACCGACGCCAAGATCAACAAGACGACGATCTGGCTGAACCGCATGCACAATTTTCCCGTGACGATACGCAAGTCCTTCAACTTGGAATCCATCACCACGACCGTTGAATCCCAAATCAATGGAAGCAACGAGGGGTTGCCCCTCAAGCGATGACGGAACTGTGGCGATCATTTTGAACCAGACGGTGTGCCACGCTTTGCCCCATCGCGAACCAATAACAAAGGGCGTTAAAGGAAGATCGGCAGCTTTTTCAAGCGAAACTGTCTCGAATAATTCCGCTGATGCAAAAACTTCAAACGAGATTGAACTGTGAGTGACAAATGGTTGAACGCGTTGGTCAAGTAGTCGACGTGCTCGCTGCATTGCTGGTGCTGTCACCCGGTGTGCCATAGGTATTTCCTTTACAACGTCGGCGTAATGCCAATTGTTGGTTGAACCATACGCATACTCGCATCAAACCCCGACTCATAAGGCAGCCAGCCGTTGCGATCGGGCCAGACCAACTGCAACATGTCACCAACTTTCCCGCGGTTCCATTTCACCCCCGTCGTAAACAAGAGCGCGTGGGCTTTCACATCAACGGTTGAAAATACGCAACGCAACTCGTTATCGAGGAGCCCGACGAGTGGCACATCACGGGGAATCTCAACGCCCGATGTCACTTGCTCGATCACTAAGTCAATGAGTCCCTTAACTGCAACTGGTGCCAAACCAAAAATAACGAGGTCCGGAAAAGAAAAGGACTGATTGAGACCGATGGTGTAGGCATAACCAGGCGACGGCGGGTCGGAATCGGGCACTGCCGCGACTGGCTCGAGCGCCCAGCCATTGGTCTCAATCATCCACTCAATCTTTTCGGCGTGTGGAATCTTAAAATCAGGAAGCTCAATGTTTTCTGCCACACAAATAGAGTGCCACACGATCAGGCAGCCAAGCGCACTTGCGATACCGTGAAGGGGGATGTATCGATTTCTTTTTCGACCAAAATGGATCGGCTTTCACCTGCTGTGCATTTTTGGTGTGGTCTTGATGGTCTATTTGTCGCTCTGGCAGTTTCACCGCCTTGATGAGCGCAAAACCTTCAACAGTGAAGTCCGCGAACGTTCAAGCCTGGGCATCGTCGACGTCAGCACTCTTGACACGTCAGACCCGTTATCGGTCGAATGGCGACCCGCTGGAGCGAAGGGAAAGTATATTCCCGACGAGCAAGTCCTGATCTTGAATCGCAGTCAAGGTGGCGTCGCAGGAATGAATGTGCTGACTCCGCTGCAACTTGATGACGGTCGAGCCGTCATCATTAATCGAGGATTCATTGCCCTGAGTGCCACCCCACCCCCGGCGCCGGCGGGCGTCGTCAAAGTGGTCGGCGTGCTGCGTTCCACCGAAGAGCGCTCGACCGGGCAAGCACGAGAGGCCAGTGGCGAACTTACCGAATTCTTCCGTCTAGATATCGACCGCCTCCAACAACAAATCGAACCAGAACTCCTCGCCGTTGCTCTCGTGGCTGAAGTTTCAGAGCCTGCCGATAGTTCGACACTCTTGCCCGTCAGCCCTCCCGAACTCTCTGAAGGATCCCATCTGTCGTACGCGTTTCAGTGGCTGATTTTTTCAACTGCGGTGGTCGTCGGATGGGTTCTCGCGATTCGCAAATCGATCGCTAGCCGCGTTCAATCTGCGCCATCCGCCTGAACTGTTCAACGACATCGGGGCTTTGGTGGCTTGCATCAAGTGAGCGATAGGCCGTTTCAACATTCACACTGATGCGGCCGGCTTCTCCCCAACTGGCAAAGGTTGATCCAGTCACCGACATCTCACGCGCGATGTCGCGCGCTGCATCAAATGCATCCATTCCGGATTCAAATCTTGCGGTCGCGCCTTGTTCGATAAACGACAGATAGTCGCGCACTTGAACGATTCCTTGTTTATCAGTTACCGGACCATGTCCAGGAACAACAGTCTCGACGTCCATACCCAGCATCAGATCGCATGCAGAAATCCAATTTGAGAGTGGTCCTGCCCAGACGATGGGCGTACCACCGATAAATAAAACATCACCCGTGTACACAGTGCGCGCGTCAGGAACATAGGCAATCACATCACCCTTGGTGTGTGCAGGACCAACCTCGATGAGTTCAATCAGTCGTCCACCCACCTCAACATCGAGACGTACATCAAAAGTACGAGTCGGCATTTTCATGTCGATGTCGGCGAATTCAAAGGCCCCGAAGAAACTTCGGAACAATTCACCAATCTCACCTGGCGCGGCATTCAGTGCTGCCAACATCGCCGGAGGCACCTCGGTCATTTCATGCGCGGCGGCAGTTGAGGCAATGATTTCAGCACTGTCAACAAGTTGATTGCCATAACAATGATCGCCATTGGCATGAGTGTTCACGAGTGAACGAATAGGCGCCGTACGAGTAAACGGCGCAAGACTGTCCAACATTTGTTGCGTCAGCTTGAGATCGAACAACGTGTCAACGAGCAATGATGCTCCGTCACCCACCACGAGACCAGCGTTACTCCAACCCCAACTTCCGTCGGGTTGCACGTAAGCCAGGCAACCGTCGGATAGTTCAATCAGTTCAGGAGGCTTCGGCCGACCCGTCATACTCTTCTACCTTCCCCGTCGGCCCGCACCAGCGACACGACACCGATTCCAAATCGTCGAGGAGAATCTTCTCATCCTCGATCGACAATTCACCGCCGGTTGTGTAGTGATAATAAGCCGAGGTCCGCTGCGTGCGGACAACATCAAAACGGGTCAAGTTTCCGCACAAGGTGCAGCGATAACGGGTAGACATACTGCGACAGTAGGGCAAGTAACCAAAATCTGAACAGTCTGTGGCTTCACTTCTCGTAAAGACTTGACTATCAATGACTTGACCCCTAAAGACTTGACAGGGAACATTTGTTCGGAAACACTCTGAAGGTGCAGAAATCTTTCGACGATATGGGGACACCGCTGTGCGATGTCACATTTTGCGTCATCGACTTCGAAACAACGGGCGGCTCGGCTGAACACGATCGCATCACCGAAATTGGTGCTGCCAAGTATCTCGGCGGCGAATGCATCGGAACTTTCCAGACACTGGTGAACCCCGGATGCACCATTCCCCCGTTCATCACGATCCTCACTGGCATCACCGAAGCAATGATCATGCCAGCACCCCGTATCGAGTCGTTACTTGGCACGCTCAGCCATTTCATCGGCGACTCAGTCATCGTGGCGCACAATGCGCGCTTTGATGTCGGCTTTTTAAATGCTGCACTCATTCGTGATGACCGAGATCCCCTCACCAACAAAGTCATTGACACAGTTCCACTTGCTCGGCGACTCGTTCGAGACGAAGTCAGAGATTGCAAACTCGGAACTTTGTCGGCCCACTTTCGGTTTGCTCATCAACCGAGTCACCGTGCCCTTGACGATGTCCTGGCAACCGGAGACCTACTTCACCTTCTCATCGAGCGCGCTGCTGGCTACGGAGTTCTTGGGATCGATGACTTGATCGCTCTCCCGAAACTTGGAACACATCCCCAAGCCACCAAACTTCGCTTGACCGAAGATTTACCACGATCACCCGGCGTGTACATCTTCTCCGATGTTGCTGGGCGACTTTTGTATGTCGGAAAAGCCACCAACCTTCGACAACGAGTACGTAGTTACTTCAGCACCTCTGAAACACGCCGCAAAGTTGGACCGATGTTGCGTCAGGTTCATGGGGTCGACTACATCTCAACACCCGACGCACTCACCGCCGAAGTGCTTGAGATGCGTCTCATTCAACGATTGCTGCCGCAATACAACAAGGCTGGCACCACGAGTGACAAATACTGCTATGTGCGTCTGACCACTGAAGAAGAGTGGCCCCGACTCGTCATTACTAAAAATCCGGCCAAAAAGGGACTCCATATCGGACCACTCACGAGCCGTACCGCAGCGCGACTTGTCATTGAAGCGATTGAGTCGGTTGTTCCTTTAAGGCGGTGCACAGTGCGAATGGGTCGCAAATACGCGGCTCCAACTGACGCTCCCGTGTGCTCTGCTGCACAACTGGGTGTCGCGTTGTGCCCGTGTTCAGGAACCGCTGATCCCAATAAATACGCGTCCATTGTTTCTTTCATCACGCATTCGTTGAGCGACTCACCATCGGCGCTCTTTGCGCTTCTCCACGAGCGAATCACATCACTAGCCGCATCACAAAGGTTTGAAGAAGCCGCCGAAATGCGGGATCGGACTCAAGCATTGGTCCAGGCTCTCAATCGCCAACGCCGTTGCGACCAATTGCGATCGGCCGGATCGGTGAGTGTTAGCTCTGGCGACATTCATTACGACATCGAGTCAGGCGTCTTGGTGAATACACGTCGCGATGACCAACTCTTTAGCCCAATCGTTTCGCATCACAGCAAAGTCCTGCAGGGCGTTGTTGACCATCTACATCCACATCAGCCCGAATCTTTTGATAACGGACCACTTACCCGTCATATTTTTGATGAAGTGATGTGTATTGCGCGCTTCTTAGAAGATGAATCGACTCACCCAGTTCTTGAAGGTTGCAGTGGTCATTGGGCCTCACCTGTTCAGGCAGTTCCCGAACTTCGCCGACTTGATTTTCATCGGACCGCCTAGTTCTTTAGACCGCGACGCCGTGTAGTCCGAGACGATCGATACTCAGAACTTTTGCGTGCCCGTCTGGAAACTCTTGACTCAATAATTCTGCAATATTCTCTGCGCCGTCGCCTTCAACAAACGCGGCGACTGTTGGTCCGGATCCCGAAAGCCATGATGAGATCGCCCCAAGTTCAATCATGCGGTTCATCACCTCACGACACTTCGGTGTTTCTTCCAGACGTTGATCTTGGTGCAAACGGTCGGTCGTTGACGTGCCTAACAATTCAAGATCGCCGATTACTAAAGCGATCACCATTTGTGTTGAACGGGCGATGTTAAAAACTGCGTCGACTCGAGCAATATCTGCAGCGAGTGTTAGTCGGCTCGAAGAAGTCGAGGTTTGAAAAAATGGGACCCAAGCAACAATGCGAATACCATCGAGAACTTCGGTCGCTACTGGCACTGCAACTATTGATTGACGTGAAGCAGAAACGATTCCACCCAGCACGCTCGCCGCAACATTGTCAAAATGACCTTCCAGTTCAGCCGCAATGTTGATGATGTCGTCGCGGTGATGAGTAATAAAGAGCGGAAAGTCTTTTTCGGTGACCCCAGCCTTTTGCGCGAGTCCCAGGCATGCACCGCCGACACGAACCGCTCCCGAGAAACCTAAACCCCGTCCCGAAGGGATTGGAGAATCGACCCAAAGCGATCCTTGGCCACCAGCTTGAACAAAGGCCTGCGTTGCTGGATGACCATCGCCAACTGGTTCACTCTCGCCGATCGCACACGTAGCAACTGTGGCGTACAGCGATAACGCCATTCCCAGTACATCAAAACCAGGACCGAGGTTGGCCGAAGTAGCCGGAACTCGTACGGCCAAGTTCGTCATGTGTGCATCCAGAGTTTTCTAGGCGCCGAATTCGGCGAGCGCAGCCTGCGATTCGGTAATGAGTTTTGTCAGAGTCTCATGGGCCCGACCCGAATCAATTGATTCAGCGGCCATTGCTACGCCTTCTTCAAGCGAGCTCGCGACATCGGCGACCACTAAACCAGCACCAGCATTTAACACAACGATGTTGCGATGCGCGCCTTGTTCGCCAGCCATCACTCGCCGCACCACATCGGCATTGAATGCTGGCGTACCGCCAACCAGCTCTTCCGGAATAGCCGGCGCCAATCCCAATGACACGGGTTCAATCGTAAATGTTCGCACCTGTCCGCCGCGCAGTTCTAAAACCGTCGACGGCCCAGTCGTTGTCAGCTCATCAAGCCCACCGCCATGCACAACCCACGACGACTTCGAACCATGAAGTCGCAGCGAGGCCAGCATTCGTTCGGCAACCAATGGATTTGCCACACCAATTAATTGGCGCTTGACGCGACCAGGGTTGGCCATCGGTCCGAGCAAGTTGAACACCGTTGGCACACCAATTTCGCGACGCGATGGTGCGGCAAATCGAAATGCTGGGTGATAACGCGCGGCCAGACAAAATCCCATACCAGCGCGCTCAACACATTGCTTGACACCTTCTGGCGACAACTCGATTGCCACACCCAAGGCTTCAAGAACATCGGCAGTGCCACATTGCGACGAGGCAGCACGGGCTCCGTGTTTGCACACCGGCACTCCTGCGCCAGCAACAACGATGGCCGACATCGTGCTGACATTGATCGAATGACTGCGATCGCCACCGGTACCAACGATGTCAATTGCTCGCTCGCGAGTGGCGTCATCGAGTGGCACCAAAGTCGCCGCTTCAAGAACTGCATCGAGCAAACCTGAAAGTTCTTCGGGTGTTTCACCTTTGGCACGGAGCGCAACAACAAATCCGATGAGTTGAGCTGGCGTAGCTGAACCCGACAAAATATTTGTCATTGCCGCACGAGCATGAGCTGCATCAAGGTCGTGACGATCAAGCAACGAAGAAATCAGTTCGGGCCAGCCGCCTATTGATTCAAGGGTGATCTCAGAAGTCTGGGGTGACTCGGCCATGCGTTTGAGGCTAGCGAGATGTGGTTATGAGTACGACGATCAAGCAATGCGACGGCGTTGGCGAATGAGACGTCGACGTTCGCGCTCGGTGGTTCCGCCCCAAACACCAACTTTTTCGCGACTTGCTAACGCATGCTCAAGACACGAGATGCGTACATCGCACCCGTGGCAGACCATTTTGGCAACATCGGCCTGATCTTCGGTTTCTGGAAAGAACATTTCAGGGTCAAGACCCCGGCATGATCCCAGCGAACGCCATATGACTTCCATTGGATTCCTCCAAGTGACATCGCTCCGATAATCGCAACGACTTCTCTTAGAGCGAGACAATAGAAGGCTCTTGTACGTTTGTGAATAGGCAAGTTCAAATATCGCTCTGACCTGCCCCGATCGGACAAAAAAGTGTGATTAAGGGCGCAAATCGCCAAGGAATTCAGCCAGGTTGGCCGGCGACAAGGTGATTTCTTCCAAATAGTCAGGATGGTTGCAGGCCAGCACTGCCCCGCCTTGCGCCAAGCCTTCAATGTCGTCTGATGAGAAGGCGAACTGCAGATAATGGACTGCAGCAGTGACGTAATCACGGGTCAATTGACTCTCATGTTGAGCTTCGGTGATTGCCGCAACTTCACGACCATCAGCCAATCGGAAAACGATTGAGCTCTCGATACCCACCAACTTTGGCAGCCACTCTTGCATTTGTTCTTCGCTCGTCAATTCAATGAACAACGTGGCGCACAACTGACCGGGTTCAGGAATCATTGGATTGTAAATGTCAATCTCGCCTTGAATTTCTTCGTCGGTGGAAAGACGTTCAACACGCGCCATTTCTTGGATCTGATAACGAATCGTGTCGCGATTTTCAAACATCACCGAAATGATTGTGCCAAGTGATAAACGACGACGTTCTTTGAGAGCGATCACTCGATCTTTAAATTCGGGACGCTCACGCTCGTAGGCGCGCACATCGGCTATGTCTGACAACGTAAGTTTGCGGGGGGTCAACGTATTCATCATATTCTCCAGTTTCAGAAATTACTTCAGGGGTTGTTCTTCAGGAATTCCGTAGGCTCGTGCCACCAATTGAATGGGGTGCAACGACACGCGACCAGTTTGTTCGTTAATTGCTCCGTTGGCCAAATGACAATCGCCGGTCACGACATCACTATCGGCCTTGATAATTTCGGCAGCAAGTTTTTGACCAATCGGAATCGAGAGTTCGGCATTTTCTGCACGAAGACCCCACATACCATCGATACCCGAACACTGTTGAACCAGCTTGATTTTTGCACCGGTGAGCTTCATCAGGTCACGGCTCTTCAAACCAATATTTTGCGCTCGCAAGTGACATGGAGTGTGATACGTAATCGACTCGGGAACATCACCATTGAATTCAGTATCTAAAGCAGTGCCATCAGCCTTATGAATTTTCATCAGGTATTCGCTCGCATCAAACGTGTGGGCCGCAACGAGTTCGGCATCGGGGCCACCGACGTAGTCGAGGTAATCCTTCTTCAAGACATAGCCACATGTCGGTTGAGGCACGACGATGTCGTTGCCCTTGCGCACAGTATTGGCGAGCGCTTTGACATTTTTCTCGGCAATCTTGGTGAAACTTTCAATGTCTCCACTGTGCAAGAAGGGCGCACCACAACACTGAGTTGTGTCAGCCAAAGAACATTCAATGCCGTTACGTTCGTAGACCTTGATGAGGTCCTGGCCCACTTCGGGAGCCTGGTACTCAACGAGGCATGTTGGGAAAAGTGCAACGCGTCCCTGACGCTTGCCGATTTTCAATTTGGGGCGACGGTTAAACCATGTCGTGAATCGTTGTTTCGCAAAGGGCGGCAACACCCGTTCACTGGAGACACCCGAAGTGACTTCGATGGCTTTACGCACAAGTGAACCTGGCTTTGCGCCCATCATTTTGTTCATGAGAGGAGCAGTTTTTACGGCAACTTTGCCAATCAAATCGGTGTGACCCATCACGTTGGTTGTGACCTTGTCACGCAGTGACACTTGGTCGTTGGTGTGGCGCATCGCATCGGCGCGCAACATCAAACGTGGGAAGTCAAGTTCCCATTCGCTTTGTCCAGGAATATACGGACAGTTGACATAACACAATTTACATTGGAAACACTCGTCAATCACTTGATCTTGCTGAGCTGGTGTCAGTCGGCCCGCATCTTGGTCTTCGTGTTGATCAATGAAATCAAAAAGAGTCGGAAAAGAAGTACAGAACTTGAAGCACAGACGACAACCGTGACATAGATCGTAAACACGAGTCAGTTCGTCGCGCACGTCTTTCTCATCGAGATACTTCGGATGCTTGGGATCGTACGTAATCGTCATCGGGAGATCTCATTCGGTTTGAAGTTGGGGAAAAAGAAAAATACTGCAGAACATGTTGGGGTGCTCAACATCAGTTGAGCACCCCAACAACATTCACTTACAAGAAACTCAGAGTGCGTCGAGGCCCTGCTGGAAACGACCAGCATGGCTCTTCTCGGCGCGAGCCAAAGTTTCAAACCAGTCGGAGATTTCGGCGAAGCCTTCATCACGAGCGGTCTTGGCAAAGCCTGGGTACATCTGGGTGTACTCGTAGGTTTCGCCGGCGATTGAAGCCTTGAAGTTGGCGTCGGTTTCGCCAATGGGCTCACCCGATGCGGGGTCGCCAACTTCGGCCAAGTAATCGAGGTGACCGTGCGCATGTCCGGTTTCGCCTTCGGCGACTGAACGGAACAATGCAGCTGCGTCGGGGTAGCCCTCGATGTCGGCCTTCTGTGCGAACCACAAGTAACGACGGTTGGCCTGGCTCTCGCCGGCGAACGCCTCCTTGAGGTTTTCGTGAGTCTTAGTGCCCTTGAGGCTCATGACATTCTCTCTTTCATGGGTTTGGTTGTTGTTTTGCTGAACTTCTTGAACGCAAGACGCTCAAGAAACCTGTTGTCAATTCAGGCGCATTTTGCACATGAACCATGGAACAAGATTGATGTTGAATCAATGGCGAATCCGTCAAGACCGTCAATGCTCAGGTTCTGCGAGTCCGCGACATAGACGTCACGCACATCGCCACACAGTTCACACACGACGTGATGATGGTCATCGACATTTGGATCAAAGCGAACGGCACCTGCACCGACATCAATCAAACGCAACTCACCCATCGCGGCGAGGTCGGTCAAGGTTTGGTACACGGTGCGCAACGAGATACCGGGCATTTGAGTGCTGGCATCTGAAAACAGTGTCTCGGCGGTGGGATGCATCGTGTTGTCGTGCATCAGACGAAAAATCAATTGCCGTTGCGGAGTGACCTTGAGGCCATTGGCATGAAAGGCGTCAGTGAGCTCGATGGGTGATTTCACCTGACGAACCATAGTCAGATTTCGTGCTAGTTAGCAATCAATGCAGATTAACAACTCGTGAAATCTGTCTCACAGGGCACCTCGGGGCTGGGCGTTGTACTCTCGCCATGTGCCCAGCGTGTCATCACCTCACCAGTTCAATCGATCGGCTATGCGTCAGCGCCTTGCCACCGAGCAATTCGACGTGATTGTCGTGGGTGGGGGCATCACCGGTCTCGGCGTGGCGCTCGATGCCGCATCTCGAGGCTTGCGAACTGCTCTTGTTGAGCGACACGACTTCGCCTCAGGCACTTCTTCAAAAAGTTCAAAACTGATTCACGGCGGACTGCGCTATCTGCAACAAGGTGAAGTTCGTTTGGTTTATGAAGCGCTGTATGAACGTCAACGCCTACGTCGCAACGCGCCGCACTTGGTTTCTCTTCTCCCCTTCCTGCTACCGATCCTCACCAAAGATGGAGTCGTGTCGCGCAAAATTGCGCGAGCTCTTGGTTCGGCATTGTGGATGTACGACATCACGGGCGGCGCACGTATCGGCAAAATTCACCGGCGATTGCGCAAACAAAAGGCTCTCGCACATATGCCAACTATGCCTAGTCAGCGTTTGGCTTCGGCATACATCTATTATGACGCGCAAGCGGATGACGCTCGCTTATGTATCACCATGGCGCGCTCTGCTGCCGATCATGGAGCTGCGGTGATCAATCAGTGTGCAGTTACCAATATCTTGCGCTCAGATTTTGGACAAACCACGGGCGTGTCGGTTATGTGCGACGGCGAGCAATTCGATGTTCGCGCCCATGTCGTTATCAACGCTGCTGGTGTTTGGACTGACGCAGTGCGCACACTTGAAGAAGGCATTGACCCCGACACAATTCGTCCAGCCAAAGGTGTTCATGTCACCGTTCCGTGGGAAAAAGTTCGCAATGACATTGCCGTCATCATCCCAGTTCCCAAAGACAAGCGCAGTCTGTTTGTTGTTCCGTGGGGCCCAAAGCCCGATGGAACGTTCACTCATACATATATCGGCACAACCGACACCGATTATCAAGGTCCAGTCGACGATCCGCAGTGCACAAAAGACGATATTGACTATGTCTTGCGCGCGCTAAACGCCAGCGTCACGACCGGAATCACCGCCGAGGATGTCACTGGAGTTTGGGCAGGATTACGTCCACTCGTCAAACAAGTCAATGCTGAAGAAGGAACCGGCAAAGGCGGAAAAGCAGCGCGAACTGCCGACCTCTCGCGTCGACATGTGGTGCTCACGAGTGACTCTGGCATCGTCACCGTGACTGGCGGCAAGTTAACGACGTATCGCGAAATGGCCCAAGACACCGTCGATGCGGCACTCAAAGTTCTCGGCAGAAACTCACAGTCAACGTTGACGTCGCAGATTAAGAAATGTCGTACCAAGAATTTAAAGCTTCACGGAGCGCACGGTTACAAAGAACCGCGTGTTGAGGGTTCTGCTGAAGCTCATCTCTCACATCGTTATGGATCTGATGTTGCCCTCGTTCAAGAATTGATCACTGCCAATCCGCAATTGTCTGAAGCACTCGTACCTGGCTTGCCATACATCAAGGCCGAAGCAATATTTTCAGTGATCCATGAGATGGCACTGACGCTTGATGACATTCTCTCACGTCGCACCCGAGCCTTGCTCTTTGATCGAGAGGCAACTCGAGTTGCTGCCAAGTCAGTCGCCGAACTCGTTGCACCATATGCCCGATGGGACGAACAAAGAATTGAACAAGAAGTGCAGGCATTCCAAGAAATTTGCGAGCATGAAGCAACGATGGGCACGTTGCCCGAGACAGAACTGTATTCCTGAGCGGAGATTCATATGAACGGTAAAACTTTTTCTCGTGAGATCACCTCACCGATTGATCTCGTGCAAGATGAGCAAACACCCGCACGAAATCATCTGCAGCACAAAACAGTCGCGCTGACAACTCAACAAATCTCTGAACTCCAGAACATTTGCGAGACCATCACCGCTCCGATCGAAACCGCTCTTGCTAGTCGCGATTGGTGGCCGCTCACAATGCATTGGGCTCTTGCGGGCGAAGTACCTACGCGCGCCGCCGCAATTTGTCGACCCACATCAACAGAGCAGGTTTCGCATGTGTTGTCGTATTGCAACGAGAAGCGCATTCCAGTGACTGCTGCCGGCGGACGAAGTGGTGTTTGCGGCGCGTCAATTCCGCTTTATGGCGGAGTCATTTTGGATACCACTGCAATGCAAGGCGTCGTCGCACTTGACGATGAGTCGTTAACGGTTGAAGTTTTGCCCGGAACATTCGGACCCGACTTGGAAGAACATATCCAGTCGTTGGGTTTCACCGTTGGGCACTATCCACAAAGTTTTGATATCGCAACCGTTGGCGGCTGGGTCGCATGTCGAGGTGCAGGCCAATACTCAACGCGATACGGCAAGATCGAAGATATGGTGGTCGCGCTCGAAGTTGTCCTGGCCGATGGCAAGATCATCAAAACTGGTGGATCGCCTCGCGGTGCCAGCGGACCAGACCTCAATCAAATCTTCATTGGTAGCGAAGGAACTCTTGGCGTCGTCACTCGGGTGTGGCTCAAGTGTCACCCAGTTGCCACGCTTGAACGTCGCGCCGCATTTGGATTCTCCACATTTGAAGACGGCCTCGATGCCTGCCGTCGAATTATGCGACGTGGCGCAACACCAGCAGTACTCCGTTTGTACGACGCACCCGAAAGCCAACGCGGCCAAGGTGGCGACGGAGTGGTGTGCGCACTTCTCGTATTGGACGAAGGCGACGTCGCTTCTGTGACTGCGTCGATGAACATTGTCGAAGAAGAGTGTCTCGCAACAATCGGTTGCATACCTCGCGATATTGAAACAGTCGAGCGTTGGATGCACCACCGCAATGACACCAGCGCGCTGCAGGCGTTGACCAAAAAAGGTTTTGTCGTGGACACCATGGAGATTGCTGCGCCTTGGTCGACTCTTCCTGCCATCTTCAATGCAACCCGCGAAGCCATGCTGAAGGTCCCGCACGCCCGTTCATCAACTTGCCACTTGTCGCACAGTTACATCGACGGCGCTTGCTTGTATTTCACGTTTGCTGCCAATCCCCCAGCCGAAGAAGTTGAAAAAACTTACGTCGCACTTTGGGATGCCGGCACCCGCGCCGTTCTTGCGAGCGGCGGCAACCTCAGCCACCATCACGGCGTCGGAATGAACCGTTCTCGTTTTGTGCAAGAGGCACTCGGTTCTGCCTTCGGCGTGCT
>CAMDCI010000031.1 GCA_945889715.1 Bifidobacterium breve
TCTTGTAAGTCGGTCACTTTGGCGCCGGCGCGTGGAGTGACAATCTTTGGTACAACAAACGTGTCACCGAAACGTCCGTTGAAACGCATCGCAATATCGCGCGTGATCTCGATGTGTTGACGCTGGTCTTCGCCAACTGGAACTTCATCAGCGTCGTACAACAAAATGTCGGCAGCCTGCAACGCCGGGTAGGTGAAGAGTCCAGCCGATACGAAATCGGCTTCGCGCTTTGCCGACTTGTCTTTGAATTGCGTCATGCGGCTGAGTTCGCCATAGGACACGGTGCATTCCATGACCCAGCCAAGTTGCGCATGCTCGGGAACATGGCTTTGTACGAAAACGGTGGCAACGTCGGGGTCGAGGCCGACGGCAAAAAGTGTGGCGGCAAGTTCGAGGGTGCTCGTGCCCAAGACGCCTGGGCGATCGGTCACTGTGAGTGCATGCAAGTCGACGATGCCATGAAAGGCATCGCATTCGTGCTGGCCAGTGACCCAATTGCGCAAGGCGCCAAGATAATTACCCAAATGGACGACTCCGGTGGGTTGGATACAGGACAAGACGCGAGGCACGGGTCAAGGATAACGGCGCTCTATCGGTTACTGGGGCTTATTCGGTCTTGTTTGATGGGCCGTTTTTACCGTTTTACCTGCTCTGAGCCCGCTCGGGCGATTAGCCTCAATGCGATGGCTGTCGACGTTTCCACCCCGGTATTTGAGGGACCCTTCGACCTGCTACTGCACCTCATTTTGAAAGAGCAAGTTGATATTTACGAGATCAACTTGTCGATCATTGTTGATTCATATTTGACTGAAATCGCCAAACTTGATTCTCTCGACCTCGAGTTGGCGACTGAGTTCTTGTTGATCGCCGCGACCTTGGTCGAGTTGAAGGCTCGGCGCTTGCTTCCGGGTCGTGAAGACATCGACATTGACGAAGAACTGGGTCTGTGGGAAGAACGCGACTTGCTGTTGGCTCGCCTGCTTGAGTGCAAGACGTTCAAAGATGTGGGCCAAGTATTTGCCCGACTCGCCGACGCCGCAGATCGTTCGTATCCACGCCATGCTGGTCCAGATGAACGCTTTATCGAATTGATGCCCGATCTGCTTGAAGGTGTCAAGCCCAGGCAGCTGCTTGCGGCGTACATGCGGGCAGTCACGCCGAAGATTGTCCCTCGTATTGATCTGTTCCATTTGGGTGTCATTAAGGCAAGCGTTGCCGATGCACTTGCCGAATTGATTGATGAACTGCCGCGAATTCGTCGCATTAGTTTTAGTCACCTCACCGCCGATCTCGTTGATCGAATCGAAGTCATAGTGCGGTTTTTGGCATTGCTTGAACTTTTCAAACAAGGATTCGTTGAACTTTTGCAAGCAGAGCGATTTGGCGATATTGACATTGTGTGGGTTGGAGACGATGAGCCAGTCTCAGTTGGCTCGCTACCGTTTGACGATTACGAAGGCTAAAGACAAGGTTTAATGATGAGTGAAACAACAGATACAGCAGAATCAGCAGAATCAGCAATGAATGACCAAAGTGAATCGGCGCCCATTGATGCCGACTTAGTTCGCGCACTTGAAGCGATCATTTTGGTCGCGAGTGATCCTGTTCCGCTCGAACTACTTTCGCAAATTTTGCAACAGCCAGCCGAGGTCGTCGAAAGTTTGTGCGCATCTTTGGCCTCTGCCTATGAAGAGGCAGGCCATGGTTTTCAACTTGTGCAAATCGCCGGTGGTTATCGCTACCAGTCGCACCCTGATGTCGCGGCTTATGTTGAGCGCTTCATTCTTGATGGGCAGCGGGCGCGTTTGTCGGGTGCAGCCCTTGAAACACTGGCGATCGTTGCTTATAAGCAACCTTTGTCGCGAGCGCAGATTGCCTCAATTCGTGGCGTCGATCCCGATGGAGTGCTGCGAACTTTGCAGGGTCGCGGCTATATCGATCAAGTCGGACGCGATCCGGGTCCTGGTCAAGCAGTGCTCTGGGGAACAACTCCAGCGTTCTTAGAAAAGCTCGGCATTAATTCGGTGAATGATTTACCACCCATTGTTGAGTTCTTGCCAGGTGCTGACATCGTTGAAGCCCTAGAAGTAGGTCTACGGATCACTAAGTCTGATGACATTGCGCCGAGCGTCCGAGAAATAACACCCGTCGCCGAGCCAGTTGAGGCTGCTCATGACGAACCGGGAGCCTGAGCCACCGCTCTGGGAGCAACTCGCCGCGCAGTCGAAGCAATTGCCTCAAGGTGAGCGTCTGCAAAAAGTCATGGCGGTTCATGGGTTTGGATCGCGTCGTGTTTGCGAAGACATCATTGCTGAAGGTCGGGTCATGGTCAACGGTGTTCTTGCCGAACTTGGTCGACGAGTTGATGTGGAAGTTGATGTCGTCGCGGTTGACGGAGTCGAAATTGGTGTTCGTCCAGGATTGGTGTATTACCTTTTAAACAAGCCCGTCGGCGTAGTGACGACGTCAAACGATACGCACGGACGTCCGATTGTTGTTGACTTGGTTCCGGCCGAACCACGAGTTTTCTCGGTTGGTCGACTTGATGCCGATACTGAGGGCTTGTTGCTCATGACGAACGATGGTCAATTAGCAAATCGCATCGCACATCCAAGTCACGGAGTTGAAAAAGAATATTTGGCCGAGGTCGCGGGCGGAGAAGTCAACCAAGGAGCCATTCGCCGATTGCGCGATGGCATCGAACTCGAAGATGGAGTCACTGCACCGGCAAAAGTCGCACAACCGTCGCCAGGTGTCTTACGCATCGTGATTCATGAAGGTCGTAATCGGCAAGTTCGCCGCATGTGTGAAGCCGTTGGGCACCCCGTCACACGTTTGGTTCGGACACGCATTGGTCCCTTGAGTGACCGCAGGCTGAAACCAGGCGAATGGCGCGAACTGACTCAACCCGAGTTGCGTTTGCTAACTGAGGCTGTGGCTCTTGTGGCGCAAAGATACGATTCAGATCATGAGCAGTAGCAACGTCGTATCGCATCGCCGTGCCACGGTGCTCGGACTAGGTCTGATCGGGGGATCGATCTGTGTTGCACTACGTGATCGAGGCTGGATTGTGTCGGGTGATGATCAGAACCCCGATCGAGTCGACGAAGCCCTCAAGCGTGGCTTTATTTCGCACGGCGGAATTGATGCCGACGCAGAAGTGACGTTTGTTGCCGTGCCGGTGACTGCATTGACCAATGAGGTGCAACGGGCCTTGCGTGAAACCAAAGGCATCGTGACTGATGTGGGAAGCGTGAAGGCGGGTGTTGCTCGCGAGATTAACGATGCTCGTTTTGTTGGGGGACATCCGATGGCCGGTAGTGAGCTTGAAGGTCTTGATGGCGCCGACCCCGAACTGTTTATCGGAGCAGTGTGGGTTTTGACGCCGACTGCTGCAACATCCGATAGCGCGTTCGCAACAGTGGCGGCAATTGTGAGCGATCTCGGTGCCGAAGTGATTGGTTTAGAACCAGAGCGTCACGATGAACTGGTTGCGGTCGTCAGTCATGTTCCGCATCTCACCGCTGCGACCTTGATGGGCGTGGCAAATTCTCGGGCCACCGAACACGCTGCGCTTCTCCGATTAGCTGCTGGCGGATTCCGCGACATGACGAGAATTGCATCTGGTCATCCGGCAATTTGGCTCGATATTTGTGCCGAAAATCGTACGGCTATTATCAGCACCCTGTCATCGCTCATTGATGGTCTCTCTGGAATGCGTTCGGCAGTTGAATCCGGAGATCGAACAGAACTATTGCGTCGCCTCACTTTGGCTCGTGAAGCACGGGCCAATCTGCCAAATCGAATGAAGGCTCTGGAAGAACTTTCAGAAGTTCGCATTCCGATTCCTGATCGAGCTGGTGCTGCGGCTGAAGTATTTACGCTGGCCGCTGAACTCGGTGTCAATATCCCGAACTTTGAAGTGGTGCATTCTGTCGAAGGCGATCGGGGCATTGCTGTTGTACTTGTTGAAACGTCAGTTGTCGAACTCTTCCGCGGTGGATTGATGGCGCGCGGTTTTCGGCCGGCTGTCCAGCGATTGGCTGAATAGGCAATGACCTTGATTCTTGATACTGCATCACGGCCGTTGAAGGCCGTGATTTCAGTTCCTGGATCGAAAAGTATTGCGAACCGGGCCCTTATCTGTGCGGCATTAGCCGATGGAACGACAACACTGAGCAATCTTGCATCGGGCGATGACACGGCAGCGATGATTGAGTGTCTGCGAGCGCTGCACATCGAGATCAAAGTTGAGGGCACAACTGCAACGATCATTGGTTCGGATGGACGCCCGAACGGCGGAGGCGAATTAAACGCGCGGCTTGCGGGAACGACTTCTCGATTTATGACAGCTCTTGCTGCATTGTCGGCCGTGCCTTCGTTAATCACCGGTGACGCTCCACTGCGTCACCGACCAATGAAGCCATTGCATGATGCGCTGACACAACTTGGTGCCCATGTGAAGTCGGTTGATCAATCTGGACATCTGCCGGTGTGGGTCTCGGGTGATGCCCTTGATGGTGGGACGGTTTCGATTCCTGGTGACATCAGTAGTCAATACGTGTCGGCTTTGATGATGATTGGTCCGTATCTTCCCGAAGGTATACGACTGCAATTGACATCACCATTGGTGTCGCGTCCGTATGTGGCGATTACTGCTTCGGTCATGAGTTCATTTGGTGCCACCGGTATTGCAATCGGTGATCACACGATCGGTGTTGAACCAAGTGCGTACACCGCCACCAATTACGCCATTGAGGCCGATGCGTCATCGGCCTCGTACCCACTCGCCGCTGCAGCGATTGCTGGTGGATCAGTCAAAGTTCTTGGTGTTGGTCAACCTGCATTGCAAGGTGATGCGGCATTTGTTGAAGTGCTTGAGTCGATGGGTTGCGTCACTCAAGCAACTGGAGAGTCACTTGAAGTTAAATCAACTGGGGGGCTGCACGGCATTGAGATCAATATGGCCGATATGTCCGATTTGGTCCCGACTTTGGCCGTCGTCGCAGTATTCGCCGATTCACCAACGCGTATCACCGGCGTGGGGTTTATTCGTCAAAAAGAGAGTGACCGCATTGGCGATTTAGTAAATGGTCTGAAAAAGATTGGCTGCGATGCTGTTGAAGAAGACGACGGCATCTTGATTCGTCCGGTCAAAATTGATCAACTTCATGGCGCCCAGTTATCAACCCATGACGATCACCGCTTGGCAATGGCTTGGTCGTTGTTGGCTCTGCGCGTGTCAGGGATCTCAATTGATGAACCTGAGGTCGTGAGCAAGAGCTGGCCTGAATGGTGGGACGTGCGATCCTCGTTGTTGAACGTCTCGGCGAACTAAAGTTGTCTTGATATGAATTCTCCGAGCAATCACCCGATCGGTCATTCTGGGGAGGACGCAGTTCGGGTTGCTGCATTCGACGTCGACCACACCCTGACCAACAAAGATTGCGTGGTTCCGTTTTTACGTGAAGTGGCTGGTTGGCACTTGTATGTCGGTCTGGTCTGGCGGATACTGCCATTGAGTCGTGCGCTTGTTGCCCGCGACCGTGACCGTGTCAAAGCCGTCGCCACGAGGGCCGCGCTTTCTGGACGTTCTATTGAGCAGGTTGATGCCACAGCCCGTGGATTCGCCTCGCGTGCTTTTCCAGCTTGGTTGCGCGATGACACTGTGAAGCGTTTGCGTTGGCATCATTCGCAGGGCCACAAGGTGGTCCTGGTCTCGGCTTCGTACAGTTTGTATCTGAAATATCTTGGTAAATTGCTCGGCTGCGATGCAGTGATGGGTACTGAATGCGAAACAGATTCAGGTTCGCAGTTCACGGGATCTTTGGTCGGAGCGAACTGTCGCGGTCCCGAGAAAGAACGCCGTCTTCGCGAATGGCTTGATGGTGAAGGATTCGGTTCGTATGTGCTGTACGCATATGGCGATTCTGCGGGCGATGACCAAATGCTGGCGATGGCCGATCATGCCTTTCGAATCACTAAAGAGTGCGTCGCTGAAGTTCCAGAATTGAGTGCAGTATGACTATGCCACCATTGCTCAAAGAAGCCCGTCCAAAACAGTGGGCGAAGAACATTTTGGTGTTTGCTGCACCTGGGGCGGCCGGTGTCTTAAATGAGTGGGAGAGTTTGTGGCCGACGTTGCTCAGCTTCGTTGCCCTCTCGTTGACGGCAAGTGGAACATATTTTTGGAATGACATCCTTGATGTTGAAGCCGATCGAGTTCACCCGACGAAGTGTCGTCGACCGATCGCTGCTGGACTAGTAAAAATCAACACGGCCCGTATTGTCGGAACACTGCTCTTAGTCGCCGGAATCGCGGTTGGCTTTGTCCCTGATTGGCGTTGTGGTGTCGCAGTCGTTGTTTACGCGGTTTTGACTGTTGCTTATTCGACGGTTTTGAAGCACCAGCCAGTCTTAGACCTCTTGGCAGTTGCGGGCGGGTTCGTGATTCGGGCAATCGCTGGTGCAGAAGCCGCATCGGTTGAAATGTCAACGTGGTTTTTGTTATGCGCGAGTTTTGGAGCGCTCTTTATTGTGACGGGCAAGCGTTACGCCGAGATGAAAGAACTTGGTGAAGGAAATGGGTCAACTCGTTCAACGTTGATGGCTTACAGCCTCGATTACCTACGAATGGTTTTGGCGGTCAGTTTGGGTGCAACACTGGTGGCCTATTGCACATGGGCCTTTGCCACCAAAGAAATATCTGGTTCGTCGTGGCCTTCGTACGAATTGTCCATCATTCCGATGTTGGCCGCACTTTTGCGATATCTGTTGGCTCTTGAACAAGGTCGCGGAGGTGCCCCCGAAGAGGTTTTTGCTTCCGACCGGACGTTGCAGGTTTTGGGCTTGATTTGGGTGATTATCTTCGGATTAGGCGTGTACGTCGGCTGATCTTGCCCGAGTGCTCAGTTGAGTTTCGGCTTACTGAGTAAGATTTACCTGCTCATGGAAACTGACTTCACAACTTCGCGCCTCACTGGATGGGGACGTACCTCGCCGAGTTCTGCTCGAACGGCCGAGGTGTCTCGTGGAGACGTTTCTGAGTTTATTAAGGACTCGAATCGGCGCGGCGTTTTAATGCGTGGTTTGGGGCGCTCGTACGGAGACGCCGCACAGAATGCTGGCGGAGTAGTGCTCACATTAAAAGGTTCTGCACATGAGGCGGTCCTTGATGTTGACGCTGGCACAGTAACTGCCGGTGCAGGCGTGAGTTTGCACGATCTATTGAAGGTCATCGTGCCTCGAGGGTTCTTCGTTCCGGTGACACCCGGAACGCGGTTTGTCACCGTCGGTGGAGCAGTTGCTTCAGATATTCATGGCAAGAATCACCATGTTGAGGGAAGTTTTGGTAACCATGTTCGTCGTCTGACACTGATGTTGGCCGATGGCACCATTCACGAAGTTGGTCCTGATCAAAATCCAAGTTTGTTTTGGGCGACGGTCGGTGGAATGGGACTGACCGGGGTCATTCTTGATGTCACGTTCTCTTTGATTCCTATTGAAACCAGTTTGTGCACCGTCAATACAATTCGTTGTCGCAATATTGATGTGCTGATTGAGGAAATGTCTCATGGCGATGATGATCATCGCTACTCGGTTGCATGGGCAGATTTATTGGCAACTGGTTCTCGACTAGGCCGCAGTGTTCTGTGGCGTGGAGACCATACGAAATTGGCTGAACTTTCTAGCAAGGATGCCGCGCAAGCATTGCGGTATGAGCCTCGCCATCTTGCGAGTGTGCCGCCCATCGTTCCTTCATTTGGTTTCGTCAACAAGCTTTCATCGTCTTTGTTTAATGAACTGTGGTTTCGTAAAGAACCACGTCGCAAAGAAGGCGGCCATAAATCAATACCGTCGTATTTTCATCCACTTGATGCAATTGGTTCATGGAATCGCTTATACGGTGCCGGTGGATTTTTGCAATATCAGTTTGCACTTCCTTTTGGACGTGAAGATGAGTTGCGACAGATCATTGAAAAAGTGGCCGTTTCAAAGACCGCAAGTCCGCTTGTCGTATTGAAAAGATTCGGCGCGTCGAACCCAGCTCCGTTGAGTTTTCCGATGCCAGGTTGGACATTAACAGTAGATATTCCCGCTCGCGCCGAAGGCCTTGGAAGCCTGTTGCACATAATTGATGAAATGGTGATGCAATCAGGTGGGCGGCACTACTTGGCCAAAGATGCCCATACAACTCCGTTGGCGATACGTCAGGGTTATCCACGTCTCGACGAGTGGATACAAATTCAGCGTTCAGTCGACCCCGATCGCAGATGGCAAAGCGATTTAGCTCGACGACTTGAACTCATTTAACGATTAGTGAACGACTCAAAGGAACGGTTATGGAAAACGCGGTTGGCGAAGTACAAAATATTTTGGTCTTGGGTGGTCGAAGCGAAATTGGAGTCGCAATCGCGCGTGAACTCTTAACGCCATCGACCCAACGGGTGATGCTCGCTTGTCGTCAGCCTGGTGAGTCACGAGAGGTTGAAGCGTCGTTGGCCCGCAATGGATTGCGCGTTGAGTCGGTGAGCTTTGATGCGGCCGATACTGCTTCGCATGCCGGTTTTGTCGACAACATCGTTGAGGGTTCTGGCGACCTTGATGTAGTGATTCTGGCTTTTGGAGTTTTGGGAAGCCAAGAACAATGTGATGACGATTCTCAGTCAGCTGTCAAAATCGCCCACACCAACTACTCGGGGGCGGTGTCGATAGCGATGGAAGTTGCCAAGCGTTTTCGTCAGCAGGGTCATGGTCGTTTGATTATCTTGTCCAGCGTCGCCGGAGAACGTACGCGTAAAGCCAACTATGTATACGGCTCAACCAAAGCTGGACTTGACGCCTTTGCTCAAGGGCTTTCTGATGCCATGGTCGGTACTGGTGCGAGCGTGATGATTGTTCGTCCGGGGTTTGTGCATTCGGCAATGACGACTGGTATGAAAGCGGCTCCGTTTTCAACGACGCCTGAGGTTGTTGCCAAGTTGACAGTCAAAGGATTGCGCGCTGGCAAGCGAATTATCTGGACACCGGGTATTTTGCGTTGGGTCTTTATGGTGATGCGCCACTTGCCAGTTGCTATTTGGCGTCGGATGCCGATGGGCTGAAAGGCCCCATCTCAAGTATTGAGGTGTCGATCCTTGCGTAATTCGCATTGAATTCACCATTGCACGTCGGCGTGCACGTTCCATCGGGGCGTGGCGGAACCGGAACTCGAACTTCGACGGCGTAGTCGTACTGAGGTTCATACGGAGCGTCGTACGGACCAACACCGTCGCCTGGAGAACACTTTTGGTACAACCGAACCAGATCGTGTTGATACGAACCGCGCAAGCAGAAATTGTCTTCAACAATTTGGTTGGGTGCATCGGGTCCGAAGGCGACTGATTCATTGGGTTCGATCCAGCCCGACCAGAAACGCGTGAGCACGAGCCAATCGGCGCTGGCGACGTCGTCAGCCAAGCGAGAACCAGCTGTGTCGGCGAGGCCAGGATCCATTTCAATGAAGTACGTCGCTGGTGTGAGTTCGGGGAACAAGTGGTAAAAAAACGCATCGCTATACGACGTATTGCGTAGGTCGACTGGTCCGACTAGAAGCCGTTCGCCGGCATGCGACAGTTTGTCAAGATCGGCCACGACTTCTTGAGTTGCTAAAAACGGTCGGGTATCACCGAGATAGAAGTAACGATCACCACGCGTCACTTGCATCACTTCGGTTTTGCCTGTCACACTTCGCCAGACGAGATCGGTGTATGTGCGAAGGGTGTAAAAAGGGCAGACCAGCAAAATAAGAATGACCAAAGTCATCGACGCGGTCAAGGTGCGCACTGTCGGATGTATCCGACGATTGCGTTGTCCGATGACTTCATAGAGGGCGGTGAGTAGTAGCGGCCAAGAGACACATGACACCCATAACAAGTGCGCACTGTCAGGGCGTTGCAGCGCCTGAGGCAACAAGCCAATTCCGAACAATCCGGCGACAAAGAGTGTGGTGAATCGGGGAGAGTCGTTGATGAACGAAGCTTTGCGTTGGCGTCGAGCGACCACAGTGACAAATATGGCTACAACTGGCAACATGAAAAACCAAACGAAAAGTTGCCGAGGGGCAGACAACGAAGGCAAGCCCCACCACGGAGCAAACTTTTCACTGATGACTTGTAATGCGCCCTGAAGGTAATGCCAACTTGGTGGGCGTGGTAATTCACGACCCGGCCGTAGATGTATGACAGGGTCAAGAAGGACACCACGAATCATGGCCGACGGACCAGCCTGTACGAGATGAATCCAAACTGATGTCAGACCAAGCACAAGTCCACTGGCACATTGCGCAACTATGCGGCGCGGTCGCTTCCATAATGCCCAGGCCAACACAAGCAAGAGCGCGAGAGCCAGATCGGGACGGAACGTGAGAGCAAGGCCGGCGAGCAATCCAGCGATGACCCAAGAGCTGCGCGAGTCGATTTGTTGCGCGCTCTGATGAACGGCGCGAATCACGAAGATCACCGACCACAGTGCTATGCCAACGCCACCACTCCAGGCCAGAGCTTGCAGCCCGATTGGTGTGAAGACAAAAATCAGCGAGAACAGACCGACCAGCGTGGAAAGCTTTTTACCCCAGGGTCGACAGAGAACCATCAGCCCAGCGACGATTAAGAGATGTTGTAGTAATCCGAAGGTTCGCTCAGATGTCAGGCTGACGCCAAAGACGCGCATCCATATTGACAAGAGATGTAATGAGCCTGGTCCGTACAGGTGCAAGAAATCGACATTCGCGATAGCGCCCTTGATGACTCGTTCGGGGAAGACCAGCATGAAGCCTTCTTCCATTGATGAGCCAACCGCTCTAAAGAGAGCGGGTAGCGCCAACGCAATTGCTGAACCGACAATCGCAAAAGAAGCCCATGTCGACAGCGCCGCACGATGAAAGGCCCGTTTGATGTTGAGAGTTCCGCCATGTACAAATGGGTTGTCATTGGGCTGGGTAGAAGTCTCGAGATGCTGGTCAGACATTGCAAACTTTTTTCGAATGCGACTAAGCAGTGGGAAAATGCCGACGGCAGCAAGGACGCAGAGCGCTGGTTCGGCAGGCACTCGAAAGCGCGTTGTGCCGTATGCGTACATTGCAGTCAACGTGACATTGATAAACAGCGCGCCGAGGGGAAGCAGACCGGCTCGTCGTTTGCGGATGAGGTATGCGCCGTAAATGGCCGCCGCTGCAAGGCCGTAGTACATGAACAGCCCAGCTCGGGCGGCGTTCTTGTTGCGACCTTCAATGGGTGCAAATTCGGTGTTCTGCCACGGACGGAAAAGTTCCCACTGGCGAGCCACACGAGCAGCAATGACCTTGGGCAAGTCGCCTATATGGTCTTTGGCGTAAGAGAATCCTTTTTCGCGCCAGAAGAGTGATTTTTGAGCTTCGTCTCCTGTTGCATCAATTCCTTCACGACGCAGTTGTTCTTGGCAGTCAAATAACCAAAAGCCCAGAAATTTTCCGGAGTATGCCTCATCGCAATTCGCGTAAACGAATAATTCGTTTCCGTTCGTTGATAGCGGAACAACCTCTTCAAATGAACGGGTGTTTCTGATGAACCACGGGGCGAGCACGATGAGACACGCCAACGCAGCGATAACGATGTTCTTCGCACGAGCACGAAGTGAAAGTTCTCGTCGTAAAAATATCCATGGAGCGATCAACAGAACCGTGAGCAATAGTCCTTCGCCGCGTGCGAGCGCGGCAAGAGCAATAAGTGCACCCATCGCAACGGCCCAACGATATTGCGACGATTTCTTGTGCGAATCTTTCCATCGGTACGCTGAATAGACGGCAGCTGTTGTGCATAAAGCCATGAGACCTTCTGGGAACATCACACCATCAACGAGCCACAAGTTGGGGTAGATCGAAGCAAGGAACATTGCGAGCAGGGCAATGGGATTGCGATATTTCTTGGGGGCGACTCGTCGTGCAACTAAGCCAACAAAGGCGACGACTCCAGTTCCGATGAGTAGCGACAAAAACTTATGGTCAAAAAAAGTTGTGCCGCCCAGACGTGAACTAATGGAAAGGACAAAGGGGTAGAGCGGTCCATGCAATGCGCTAGCGCGCCATTGTTGATATGCGATGAAGTTCAGCGGTTCGGGAAAGCCATGGCCCGTGGCAAGAAAATTCGCCGTTGAATGATAAAAAAGTGGGTCCCCGCCATCGGTGCGGGTTGGAGCGACAACGAGCAGCGTGCCAAGACGAACAATGAGTGCCATGGCGAGCAGACCAAGATACGACGTGCGAAATCGCGGAATAACCAACTTGTTCTTAGCGATGATGTTGGCAGCCATCCAAATACCTACGACAAGCAGTAATCCCAACGCGACAGAAGTGCAAGCAGCCCATAGGAAGCTGGTGAATTGTGGTCCAACGAGAGTTTCTACGTTGCCATCAGAATTAAGAATGATTCGTTCGACATGTTGGCGGGTGATGAGATCAACGGAAATTTGGGAAAAGAGAAAGAAGCCGGGTGCAAGGTATGCGAGGACCGAAATGACGCGGTGAGAAATTTCTGAAGTGAGAAGCGGTTGGGTGTGGTCAACATCTGATGATGTTCGTCCACGAATGGTCGTGACGACGAGTGCGATGAAAGTGGCGAGTATCGAAAAACCGACGGCAGGTCCGACGAAAGGTTGGCTGTGGCGAAAGAGAAGTGCGGCTGCAACGAGGTCGCGAGGCGTGACTTCAAGTTGAGGTTGAGTGACAAGTGCTCCAACCAAAACGGTCCACCAGGTGACATACGTGAGAGACGCTGCAGTTGCAATGCGACGACGAATTGAAGGCTCGGGGCAGAAGTATTCAAGACACGATTGACCAATAAGAAAGAGGGGGAAGATTGCCCCGACACCAAAAATGATGTCCAGCCAGTGACCTTGCGAGCTGCCTTCATTGAGCCGAGCAACCATGACGCACAGTCGAATGAAGCCAATAACTCCAAGGAAAGCGGCGGGGCGCCGAATAGACGAAAAAAGGACGGACGGACTGATTACTCAATGTTAGACAGTCTCAAAGGTTGGCTGAGGGAGTTCGGTCGATGAACCTAGATACCGATGGCTGGACCTCTGGAATGACCTGAATTTGGCTGATCGGATGGTACTTTCGTGGTGTCGTGAATAACTTTCGCAGTCCTTTTCATGCCTTGGCGCAACCGCGTTGGAGGCTGGCTGTATCGCTATTCGTGGCGCTGACTGCCGTTTTGTACTGGTGGTGGCCCGGAATCGTCGGGGCGGGAGACCCCGCATCAGAACCGTCGGTACTCGTCGTCGGAAACGGTGAATTGAAGGAAGCGCAAACAGTCGTGAGCCGTCGTCTCGTTGAAGAGGGACTCACCGTCGCTTGGGTCGATGCTCCCGAATCATGGTGCGACGTGCCGGGCGAGTTGGCGAGCGTTGACGCGCAACCATCTCTCGGAATCGTCATCTCTCTGAATTCTCCGATTTCATTCAAGTCATGCGATGTATCGCCAGATGTGGCTGCGCAAAATGTTGTTGAGGCGTTACAAAGATTCGAGGCAGATCATTCTGCGATTGTTACTGGTTTATCAGGCGAGGCAGATCCGGTAGTGACCGTTCTACAAAAACTTGGTGTGCGCGTTGTTGATCCATCGAGCATGTTGGCCGACGTTGATGAACATGTGGACTGTTTGTGGTGGGATGACTGTGTTCCTGACGAGAATGGTGTTGGCTACGTGATTGTCCGTGACGCAAACGGGTTGACCCTTGCTGGTCAACAACGAGTTGCCCGAATCATCGTGGCGAATGTTTTGTGATGGCTAATTTAACTGTGCAAGAGATGGCTACCGAGATGATGCGACATGGTGTCAATCGGGTTCACGTTTTGGCATGGCGCGACTTTGATGACGATGAAGCAGGTGGATCTGAAGACCACGCTCATGAATTCATGAAACGCTGGCAAGAGGCTGGACTCTCGGTATTGCATCGAACTTCACACGCCGCCGGTCAACCGTCCTCGGCAGTGAGAAGTGGCTATGACGTGATTCGCCGTGGTGGCCGGATGTCGGTCTTCCCGCGAACAATGGCGAGCGAAATCTTTGGGCGTATGGGCAAATATGACGCTCTTGTTGAAATTTGGAATGGTGTTCCGTGGATGTCACCACTGTGGTGTCGGCGTCCACGTATTTTGATCCTGCATCATGTGCACGGTCCGATGTGGAATCAGATGTTTTCTCCGCCACTTGCGGCAATTGGTCGGGGATTGGAAACGAAGTTTGCTCCGCCGTTTTATCGACGAACTCCAACCGTCACGACTTCTGAAGACACTCGAGAAGAACTCATTCACTTGGGCTGGAAGCCCGAATTGGTCACGACTGGGCCGGTCGGGGTCGACGATTTCTTTTCAGTCGGTGGATCGAAGACAGCGCACCCATCAATTGTGGCAGTTGGACGGCAAGCCCCGGTCAAGAGATTTGTTGAACTCATGGAGCAGGTGCAGTACACCCGACAATTTGTAGCTGAAGCAACTTTAACTTTGGTTGGAGATGGTCCAGACCGGACAAAAATTTCTGAATGGATTGATCGAAATGATGCCCATGGGTGGGTGACATTGCTCGGCCGAGTGACCAGAGAAGAACTCCGTGATCGTTATCGTCAAGCTTGGGTGATTGCGAGCGCGTCGTTGGCAGAAGGTTGGGGATTAGCTCTCACCGAAGCGGCAGGTTGCGGTACTCCCGCCGTCGCTACTGATATCAGTGGCCATCGTTGTTCGGTCCTTGACGGACAGACCGGGCTATTGGCTCCGCTCGAGAATCTTGGTCGTGTTCTCGCAGACGTATTGCTTGATGATTCGCTTCGTGCGACATTGTCATTGCAAGCTGAACAGCGGGCGCGAACATTGACCTGGGATGCTCTGGCAGCAGGAGTTTTGCAGCCGCTTTATCTGCAAGTTGTTGGCAAGCCCTCGTGAAGTATTCTTCACAGATGTCGTCATCTGCAGTGGCCGGGTCGTCCCGTCGAGCCATGTGGCTATTTGTCATTGTGGCTTCGACCTTTGCAGTAACACCGATCATTGTTGCCCTCGTTGTTCTGCTGCGGGGGCACGCTTGGTTTCCCGCAGGTGATATGGCCCAAGCCGAGTTGCACATGCGCGGGTTTTTCAGCAATCCCCCTCTGGTGGGAGCCGCCGGGCGAATTGTGAGCGATACTGGATTTCAAGGTTCCCACCCAGGACCTGGACTATGGGTTGCGATGCTGCCGGTTTATCTCATAGGTGGACGAAGTGCTCATGCTCTTTTAGCGGCGGCAGCCAGCGTGCATATTGTTTCTGTCGTGCTAGCGGTTCGTCTGGCATTCCATCGAGGTGGGCGACTCTTGGCGGTATTGACTGCATTGGCTGCATTGTTGGTGATTCGTGCTTCTGGCCCAGATTTCATGGTTGAACCATGGAATCCGTGGTTGGCCATCTTGCCATTTGCAGTTTTCGTATTTTTGATTGGTGAAGTTGTTGCGCCTATTGCAAGTGCGAAACATAAACGCCTTTCGTTGATCGCCGCGGTGATTGTCGGTAGTTATTGTCTGCAATGCCACGCGGGTTACGCAGTTCTAGTTGTCGGTGCCTTGGTGGCTTCAATTGCGGTGTGGGTCCGTGATGAATGCCGTACTACAGAATCAAAGTTTTTAGGTATCTCACAATCGTGGTCAAAAATTCGCAGCGGTTTATTCCTTGGTTCATTTGCACTGCTTGTCGTGTGGTCGCCCGTGTTTATTGATCAGTGGCGTCGATCGCCTGGCAATCTCTCCATACTTTGGGAACATTTTGTGACACCATCTGAGCCGACGTTGAGTTTGAGCATGGCAGTGCAGGTGATCGCAACCCAGTTCAATCTCTTTGGCCTGTGGCTATCAGGTCCAGGTGTAGACGCTCCAGCAGAAGGTTGGGCACGTTACATCGGTTGCTTGTTACTCATTGGTTTGTGGGTTTGGTGTACTTGGAAAGTTAAACAAACAAAACAAGCGACGATGTTGCGCTGGCAGATCATGATGGCGGGTTTTGCTCTTCTTGGATCATTCTCAATCCTGCGTATTTTCGGGCCATATTACGAATACACCGTGCGCTGGTTCTGGATTCTTTCGGTGTTGACAGCGATCACTTCTATTTTTTTCCTGGTCAGGACTTACCAAGTTCTAGAAAAGTTACGCAGATCGCGTGTGTCAATGCGAACTTTGGTTGCTGGCGCCGCAGTGCTGGTGTCGAGCCTGTTGGTGATGAGTTCGTTGCAAACCGCAGATCGAGTCAAACTTCCGGGCAAGACCGAATCAAGAATATTGGCGGACCTTATTCCTGAAGTATCGCCGAAATTGAGTCACGATGAAAAGTATTTATTGAGGATGTACGACCCCTACACCCTGAATGCAACGGGCTTTGGGTC
>CAMDCI010000032.1 GCA_945889715.1 Bifidobacterium breve
GAACGGCGCGCCGCTCACGGGCAGCTTGGTGATCGTGACGTAACCATTTTGAAATCCACTCACGTCTCCGGTGGGCTCAACGGTTGATGCACAATTATTCGCGTTGTAATCCGAAGTTCCTAGTGACTCGATCGGAACTTCAATCACTCCACGAATCGTCAAGCCCTCAGCGCAGTTCGGAGCGTTGATGCTGGCAAACTCGGTCACCGCGTCACCTTCGGCACGAGCAAGTAGTTCCTCACGATGATCTTGCACCCACTGCACGAGAGCCTTTGCTGCTGTCGGATAATCGGGCGCATCAGCAAGACCCTGGCTCACCGCGACCGACGGGATGTTGCGCTTTGCTGCGGCACGTGCCGCACCAACCGTTCCAGATGCTGAGACAATCTCCAGCGAATAGTTCTGGCCGTTGTTGATTCCTGAAACAACAAGATCAGGAACAAAGTCAATTCCACCTTGGTCGATGGCCCACACAATGGTGTCGGCAGGGAAACCAGCAACTGCTTTGGCGGCGTAACCGCTCTTGGTCGTCGCATCGGTAACCGTCAAAGCACCTTCGGTCGTCTTGCCACCACTACCACTTTGATTTTCAAGCGGCGCAACGACGGTGACTTCAACATTTTCTAGTTGCAGCAATGACTGCACGATGACATCTATTCCGTCAGCACCAATACCATCGTCATTCGTCACCAAGATCTGCAACGGTTCTGTGACTTCAGTCGTCGTCGGCGCTTCAGTTGCTGGAGCTTCGGTCGCCGAAGCATCAGTCGTCGGAGCCTCAGTTTCAACAACCGAGGGGGCAGCAACATTCGTTGAGTCGTCGTTGCTGGAGCAAGAAACGAGTCCCGACAGGGCAATGACGACACCGAGTGCAAGAGATCGACGCATGAGATTCATAACTTTCTTTTCGGAACGGGAGTCTGGACAATACTTCTCTCAATTTGAGGTAACAACATATTCCACACTCCGTTCACCCCAGCGACTAGAACTGTTATGTGACAGTTCAAGTGACAGAAACTAGATCGCGAACGACGATTGCCTTGGCCGTTGGCCTTGGCGCCGGTTTGCTTTCTGGACTGTTCGGCGTCGGCGGAGGCATTTTGATCGTGCCAGCCTTCGTTTTGCTACTCAAGTTTGATCAACGCCTTGCGAACGGAACTTCTCTTGGAGCAGTTTTACCAATTTCGATCTCTGGTCTCATCACCTATTGGACCCAAGACAACGTCGACTGGTACATGGCGTTATGGCTCGCCATCGGAGCATTAGGTGGTGCAGTAGTCGGTACAAAATGGATACACATTCTTCCCAAAAAAGTTTTGGGCTATCTCTTTGCAGCCATGCTTCTCATCACCGCCATTCGTTTATTCATTCCATTGCATGCCGATGGTCGCAGTGCTCTGACGGTCTTCGCCGCAATCGCCCTTGTCTTTATTGGTTTTGTCACTGGAACGCTGGCCGGCTTACTTGGTATCGGTGGCGGCGTCGTGATGGTTCCAGCCATGTCTGTTTTCTTTAGCGAACTCAGTGTGGTCGCCAAGGGGACATCAGTTGCTGTCATCATTCCAACGTCAATTATGGGCACGTGGCGCAACTGGAAAGCGGACAACGTTGACTTGCGTGTCGCAGCAATTGTCGGTTTATCAGGAATCATTTCCGCAATTGGTGGAGCAACCGTTGCCGATCACATGTCGCAAGACTTATCAAATGTTTTGTTTGCATCGCTCGTGCTTGTGGTCGCGATTCGCATGGTCTGGGATCTACAACGCAATCCCGATAACAGTCACTAGCGCGAGGCAACAACCTCGGCAAGTTTTTCCATCATTGAAGGATCGCTAGTCGCTGGAACGACAATGAATTCGTCAGCACCTTCTGCCTCAACTTGATCAAGTAAGTCAACCAGTCGTGATGGCTCGTTAAGCGTCATCGCCTCTGATAATGACTTTGCTAAATCAGGCGAAAAAACTTGTAGATACGTCGCCGCAAATTCGCGCAATGTTTCGGCGGCATTTGCACCAAGAGCAACAAACGAACCTGTCACTAGGCGCGGCTTGTCGGTACGACCTGCGTTATTCCAAGCACTTTCTGTCGCCCGAAATAGTCGTCCCGCTTCGCGAGAATCGCCAAGCAAAGTAAATCCACTCACGCCCACCGCCCATTGAGCAGCGCGTGCTAACGATTTCGGGCCCATCGCTGAAGCCATGATGGGCGGACCACCCGCTTGCACAGGGGCTGGGCCGACCTTTTCACCATCGGCCGCTGCCCCACCGTCCCAGAGTCGCTTCATTTCGAGAACAGATTCATCGAGGCGTCGGTGCCGACCAGCGAACGGCGAACCGAGCGCCGCATAATCCTGCGAACGACCTCCGACACCGACGGCCACTTCAACTCGTCCGCCTGACACGACATCCATTGATGCCAGTTCTTTGGCCACAAGAGCCGGAGCATGCCAGGGCAAGACTGCGACATTCACCAAAATCCGCACCCGCTCGGTGAGTGCTGCGGCCGCCGAACACAAGGTGAATCCATCCAAATTATGAAAAGTGATGCGCTCACCTGCTGAAATACTCGAAAATGGACCTTGATCAACGATGCGACACCAGTCCAGAAGCCGTCCGCGGTCGAGCCCTGTGGCCATTTGTGGCAGCGCCACGCCAATAGTCATTCGGGGCTTTGCTTGAGTCTGTTCAGGGGGAACCATGACCCGAGCGTAGGTCGTCACAAGCCGACAACGCCCATTGCACGCAGAATCTGACGCGGCGTCAGATTCGGGTGCTACCCTCAGATACATGCGCGAATTGCCCAAAATCATCTCGGTTGACGACCACATCACCGAACCCGCGACCGTCTGGTCAGACCGTCTTCCTTCCAAGTACGCCGACGTTGGACCCCGCATTCATCGTCTACCGGTCAAAGTCATGACCTTCGTTGGCGGAAACTTCACCGCTATCCCCGGCGAGAAGGGTGACGAAGGCCCATTGGCCGATTGGTGGTTCTACGAGGACCTCCGTCGTCCGCTCACTCGTCTCGACACCGCGGTTGGTTTTTCACGTGACGAAGTGATCTTGGCGGGCATCACCTATGACGAGATGCGTCAAGGTAGTTACAAACTCAAAGAACGCCTTGAAGACATGGACACCGCTGGTATCGAAGCTTCATTGTGCTTCCCCACTTTCCCACGTTTCTGTGGACAAACTTTTTACGAAGCCAAAGACAAAGAGCTCGCCATGTTGTGCGTGCGTGCCTACAACGACTGGATGGTCGAAGAATGGTGCGGCGAGTCCGGCGGACGCATGTTGCCATTGTGCATTGTTCCGTTGTGGGACCCAGTAGCTGCTGCTACCGAAGTTCGTCGCAATGCTGCTCGCGGCGTTCATGCTGTGTGCTTCAGCGAAATTCCGACCAACCTCGGATTGCCAAGCATTCACGATAAAGACGGTTACTGGAAGCCGTTCTTCGCGGCATGTAACGAAACCGCCACAACCATCAACATGCATATTGGCTCTGGTTCAAAGATGCCGAGCACATCACCAGATGCACCAGCTGCTGTTGGATCAACACTTACGTTCGCTAACTGTTGCTTCAGCATGGTCGACTGGCTCATGAGCGGTGTCTTCACCGAATTCCCCAATCTTAAGATTGCGTACAGCGAAGGCCAGATCGGTTGGATTCCGTACATCCTCGAGCGCGCCAACAATGTGTGGGAAGAAAATCGTGGCTGGGGCGGCATCGCCGACAAGGTGCTTGTTCCACCGAGCCAGTTGTTCAAAGAGCACGTCTACGGCTGCTACTTCGACGACCCCCACGGCTTGCGTTCACTCGAAGAAATCGGTGTCGACAACGTCACTTTCGAATGCGATTACCCGCACTCAGATTCAACGTGGCCCCACACCGCCAAGATTGCTGCAGAGCAGACACGCGAACTCAGCGATGAAGTCGTGTACAAGTTGATGCGCGGTAACGCCATCAAAATGCTCAGCATTACGCACCTCAAGTAATTGTGCTGACAATCCCGCAAGTAGTGCGGGCCACCGCACAGTTTGGCGAACGTGAAGCATTAGTTGACGGCGCACGTCGTTGGTCATTCACCGAAGTCATCAGTGAAGTTGAACGAGCCGCGAAATCATTCATTGCTCTCGGACTCAATCATGGCGATCGCATCGCGATTTGGGCGCCCAACAGTGCCGAATGGATTTTTGCTGCGCTTGGTGCTCAACTCGTCGGTGGAGTTTTAGTTCCAATCAATACTCGATTCAAGGGCCACGAGGCGGCGTACGTCATTGAACGAAGTGGCGCCAAGTTTCTATTTTGTTGCAACGATTTTCTCGGCACCAACTACGTCAATGAGCTACGTCAGGCAGGCGAAAACACCGAATGCCTTTCGAACATCATCGTGATTTCAGGCAATGCCGCCAACGACGATCAGACCTGGTCACAATTCATTACCAGCGGCTCAATGACATCAGACGCATTGGTTAAACAGCGCGAATCACAAGTACTTCCAGAAGATCTCTGCGACATCATTTTCACATCCGGAACAACCGGAAAACCAAAGGGCGTGATGTCGCGCCACGATCAAACAATTCGCGTCTTTCTTGAATGGTCCAACATTGTTGGCCTGAACGAGACTGACCGCTACTTAATCGTCAACCCGTTCTTTCACACATTTGGATACAAAGCCGGATTCCTCGCTTGTCTATTGCGTGGTGCCACAATGGTGCCCGTACCCGTTTTTGACGTTCCATCGGTTCTGCAAAAAATCAGCGACGAAAAGATTTCGGCACTTCCAGGTCCGCCCACTTTGTATCTCACAATTCTCAATCATCCCGACCGGGCCAAGTTTGATCTGTCTTCGTTACGTCTCGCTGTCACTGGTGCTGCCGCTGTTCCCGTTGAGATGATCAAACGAATGCGCGATGAATTGAACTTCGAAGTGATCTTGACTGCTTACGGCCTCACCGAATCGACAGGTACCGTCACAATGTGTCGCGCCGAAGATGATTCCGTCACAATCTCTACAACCAGTGGTCGCGCAATCACTGATGTTGAAGTTCGAATTGTTGATGAGAACAACACTGAAGTTCCCCGCGGACAATCTGGCGAAATCGTCTGCCGCGGCTACAACGTGATGCCTGGATACTTCGCCGATCCCGAAGCCACGACACAAACAATTGATGCTGACGGCTGGCTACACACTGGCGACATCGGCGTCATGGATCAACGCGGTTACGTTGCAATCACTGATCGCCTCAAAGACATGTTTATCGTTGGGGGCTTCAATGCGTACCCAGCCGAAATCGAAAATGAAATGATGAATCATCCGACAATTGCACAAGTCGCAATTGTTGGTCGCCCCGACGAACGCATGGGCGAAGTTGGTCATGCATTCGTGGTTCTACGACATGACCAACAAGTCACTGCAGAGGAGTTATTGAATTGGGCGCGAAATCGCATGGCGAACTTTAAAGTTCCGCGATACATCACATTTGTCGAAGTATTGCCGACTAACGCCAGTGGCAAAGTCCTGAAGTTCGAACTCCGTAAGACCTTTGACTAACTACACGTTATAAATCGTGGCTCTCCGAGCTCGACGGCGCTGGCCGCGATAATCATTTAACGCGTAATGCATCGTGTAGCGGTTATCCCACAATGCCGCATCACCTGACGTCCACTTCCACCTGATCTGAAGCTCGGGACGTTCGGCGGTCTGGTTAATGACCTCAAGCAAATGCATACTTTCAAGTGGCTTTAAACCAACAATTGAGTTTGTCCACCCGCGGTTCACAAACAAAACTTTCTCTCCAGTCACATGATGCTCACGCACCATCGGATGGACTGCTGTACCCGTCAAGGGCGGACGACCATGATTGGCATCCAAACCACTGATGAACTCTTGGATCGGCTGACTCAACGAATTGAATGCCTTGATTTGGTTTGACCACATGGTGTCACCACCCGACGTCGCAGCAATCTCCATCACGAACATCGAGCCGATCGGCGGGTTGTCGGTGAAGGTCACATCGGTGTGCCACACCGCGGTCTGGCGCGGATCAAGTTTCAGTTCAGTGTCCAACACCAAAATCTCAGGGAAACCCTCATCACGTAATGACGGCGCATTGCGATAGTCACCACCGGCTTCGGTGGTCGCGGCAATGTGGTTTCCGAAGAGTTGCGCCATACGCATTTGATCAGCTGGCGCCAAGTTGGCTCCCGGGAAAAACAGCACCAAATGTTCGGCCCAAGCCGCCTTCAACTCAACCGCAATTTCGGCAAGTGCGTCGTCGCTTAACTTGGCGACCTCAAGCCCCTCGACGACCGCCCCAAGAGCTCCCGGAAGTGGTGAAATTGCAATCTTTGAGCCAGAAATCAAATTGGTCATATGTGCACCGTACAACCCCTTATTCATGAAAGAAAGCCCCATCGGCCAACCTTTCTGACTCGCCGTCAGATTTTCAGGGTCACTGCACTAGAGTTCTTTCACTGTTTGAGGGGGAGTTTATGAAGGGCATCGTTTACAACGGGACGACAACTGAGTTGGTCGACGGACTCACACTTCGCGCTCCTGGCCCGCGCGAAGTCGTGGTTCAGGTAGCCGCTGCTGGCTTATGCCATAGCGACATTTCGTATATGAGTGGCATGTACCCCGTGCCGTCCCCCGGAGTATGCGGCCACGAAGCGGCCGGCGTCGTCGCCGAAGTGGGCAATGCCGTGACCCATGTTCAGCCTGGCGACCACGTCATCATCGCCACGTTGGCAGCCTGTGGTTTTTGTCAGTACTGCATGGACGGTCGACCGACCGCATGTCGTGCCACCCTTGGCAATTGGAGCCAACCATTTACGTTAAACGGTGATCCGATTTACAACTTCGCTGCCACCAGTGCGTTTGCTGAAAAAACTCTCGTACGTGATGTCCAGTGCGTCAAGATTCCGAAAGATGTACCACTCACTTCGGCCGCGCTCGTTGGTTGCGGTGTCGTCACTGGTATGGGTGCGGTTTTCAATCGCGCCAATGTCAAGCGTGGACAGTCGGCACTTGTGTTCGGTGTCGGTGGCGTCGGACTCAATGTCATCCAAGCACTCAAAGTTCAGGGCGCCACGACAATCATCGCCGTTGACACCATTCCCGAAAAAGAAGCACTCGCTCGTCAGTTTGGCGCAACGCACTTCTTAGACGGCCGAACCGCCGATGTCATTGCCGAAGTCTGCGCCATCATGCCTTTCAACGAAACAATGCCACGTGGTCCATTCAATGCTGGCGGAGTTAATTGGGCTTTTGATTGCGTTGCTCATCCCGCAGTCACTCGCAACGCCCTTGAATGCCTCGATTGGGAAGGCACCGTAGTCGTCATCGGCGTCACCAGTCAGACCGCAGAATTTTCTGGCTTGTACACGCGTCTCACTCAAGTCGATCGAGGAATCATCGGTTGTCGCTATGGCACCATCAGTCCTCAACGAGATATTCCTTTCATCATCGACTTGTACCGTCGCGGCGAAGTACTCCTTGACGAACTAGTCAGCGCCACATACCCCCTCGCCAATTGGGAAGACGCCGTTCACGGGCTCGAGAGCGGCACCGTTGCTCGCGCTGTCATCACTTTCTAGAAATCGGAAATCACAACAATGACTTCGCATATCGCTGGCACCATCGAGACTGAGAGCAAGACCCTATGGCAGCTCATCTCTGAGCGTGCTTTAGTGACGCCCGACAAGCGCATGGCACTCGACGAACGTGGTCGAACCATGACCTATGGCGAATACAAGAATTGGTGCGAGCGCGTCGCCGCTGGTTTATCACAAAAAGGAATCACCGAAAACACCAATGTCTCGTGGATTCTTCCTTCGAAATTTGAATCACTTGTTCTCACGGGAGCATTGTCGCGACTGGGTGCAATTCAAAATCCGATCTTGCCGATTTATCGCAATCGCGAAGTCACTTTCATCACCACTCAGTCAACCTGCAAAGTACTCATCGTGCCCAATGTGTTTCGTGGCTTTGACTACTTGACGATGGCTCAAGAAGTTGTCGCAACGCTTGATCAAGATGTTGAAATCATTGCGGTCGATCCCGATCTTCCCGAAGCAGATCCCGACGCAATGGGCTTGCCCACATATCGCGCCGATCTTGACGCTATTCGCTGGCTTTTTTATTCATCGGGAACAACTGCCGATCCCAAGGGAGCCAAGCACAGCGACAACAGCATGTCGGCGGCCAACGATGGCATGCAGTGGAGCATGGAAGTCGGACCCGACGATAAAGCCGCTGTGGTCTTTCCCATCACCCATGTTGGTGGACTTGTTTGGCTCTTTAACGCCATGCAGACTGGCGTCGAACTATTGATGGTCGAGACATTTGACCCTGCAGCCACACCAAAATGGCTTGGCGATAATGGGGTCACGTGTGCAGGCGCGGGCACAGTGTTCTGGCTCACTTATCTCAATGCACAACGTCAACTTCCTTCTGGCGAACGACTACTTCCGAATGTCCGCATCTTCAATGGTGGTGGCGCACCAAAACCAAAAACTTTGCACGCCGAAATGATGGAAGCATTTGGTGCACCACTCATTGGAGGGTGGGGACTCACCGAAGCCCCCATCAACACCATGGTGCATGTGGACGATCCCGACGAAAAGAAGGCACTCACCGATGGTCGCCCATGTCCTGGCGTGACGTTACGTACCGTGATTGATAGTCGCGTTTGTGCACCGGGCGAAGAAGGCGAACTACGTGTCAAGGGCCGTCAGGTGTGTCAGGGATATTTAGATTCATCTCTTGATGCCGATGCATTTGATGAAGATGGTTGGTTCAGAACTGGCGACCTTGGTGTGATTGATGCCGAAGGATTCGTCAGCATCACTGGTCGCTTGAAGGACATCATCATTCGTAAGGGCGAAAACATCTCAGCCAAAGAAATTGAAGATTTACTCTTCGCCCACCCCTCGATTGCCGATGCGGCAGTGATTGGCCTCCCCGACGAAAAGAGCGGCGAACGCGCCTGTGCAGTTGTCGTGTGCAAGCCAGATGCAACAATTTCTTTTGATGACATGGTGAGTTTTCTCAAGACTGCACAACTTTCAGTGCACAAGATTCCTGAGCAACTCGAAATCGTCACCACACTCCCGCGTAATCCCAGCGGAAAAGTTCTCAAGAAAGATCTACGAGCTACCTACGGAGGAGCATCATGAGTACAGCAAAGAAGCCAGCCGCAAAAATGGCACCGGTGAAGAAGGCAGCCCTCAAACCAGCGCCTATCTATAAGCGCTTGAAGGGCCAACGAGTTTTTATCACTGGGGCCGGATCCGGCATCGGACGCGCCACTGCACTTCGTTTCGCAGCCGAGGGTGCTCTGCTCGCTCTTGCCGATCTTCGAGGAGCCAAAGAAACTGCCGCCGAAATCAAAAAGGCTGGGGGACATGCAACTGCCTACGAACTCGATGTCACCCAGGCAGTTGATGTTGAAAAGATCGTGAACAAAGCTGCCAAGGCCCTTGGCGGTCTAGACATCGTCTGCAACATCGCTGGTATCGGACATTTTGCCAATAGCCATGAAGAAACTCCTGAATGGTTTGATCGCATCGTGTCGGTCAATCTCAACGGCACGTTCTACGTCACCCGCTATGCACTCCCCCACCTGCTTGACACATATGCCAAGACTGGTCGCGATGGAGTCATTGTGAACACCGCATCAACTTCTGGCTTGATGGGTGCACCTTGGAGTGCTGCTTATTGCGCAAGCAAGGGTGGAGTCGTCAACCTCACTCGTGCACTTGCTTACGAATATCGAGGCAAGGGCGTTCGGGTGAATGCCATCGCACCTGGCGGAACGAACACCAACATCGTCAACTCATTCATGAGTCTTCCCACCGACGCCGACTACAAACTCATGGGCAAGATCATGACTCCGATGGATCAGGCCGAGCCCGACGAGATGGCCAATCTCTTCGCATTTATCGCATCAAACGAAGGTCGCTACATGACGGGTTCTATTGTCGTCATCGATGGCGGCATCACCTGCTGAAAGAAGTACATCATGGGAATTTGTGACGGACGAGTCGTCATTATCACCGGAGCCGGTCGAGGTCTTGGCCGCGCTCACGCTTTGGCTTTTGCTGCTGAAGGTGCCAAAGTCGTCGTCAACGATGTTGGTGCATCGCTCACTGGCGAAGGTCACGACCTCACGCCAGCAGCAGAAGTTGTTGCCGAGATTAAAAGCCTTGGCGGTGACGCAATCGTCAATGACGATGACGTGAGCGATTGGGATGGTGCTGGTCGCATGATTAAGCAAGCCATCGACACATTTGGTCATCTCGACACATTGGTGTGTAACGCCGGCATTGTGCGCGATCGCATGATTGTGAACATGTCAGTTGATGAATGGGACGCCGTGATGAAAGTTCACTTGCGCGGCATGTTCTGTCCGGTGCGCCAAGCGGTTGATTACTGGCGCAGCATGAGCAAAGCCGGCACACCTATTGATGCGCGAGTCGTCACGACGTCGTCGGGCGCTGGTCTGTTTGGCAGCGTGTCACAAGCCAACTACTCGGCAGCCAAAGCAGGTATTGCATCGTTCACAGTCGTCGCCGCCGCCGAACTCGATCGTTACGGAGTCAAGATCAACGGCATCGCCCCATCTGCCCGCAGTCGCATGACCGAAGAAGCATTTGCCGACATGATGAAGAAGCCTGAATCTGGTTTTGATGCCATGGACCCGGCCAACGTCAGCCCCGTCGTTGTGTGGCTAGGTTCATCGGCCTGCGAAATATCAGGTCGCATGTTCGAAACAGCCGGTGGCGAACTTTCAGTTGCCGATGGCTGGCAACATGGTCAACCGTTCAATAAAGGTGCTCGTTACGAACCTGCCGAAATTGGTGCCGTCGTCGCCGATCTGATTCGTGAAGCACCAAAACCTGCTGCTGTCTATGGGGCCAACTGATGAGTGACGATGTATTTGCTGCAGACGGCCGTGTCATTGGTTCGCGTGCACTAGCAACACGTCGCAAACTTCTTGATGCAACCGCCAAGTTGTTGCAAGAACAAGGAATTCTTGATCTTCGAGTCGTTGATATTTCGCGCGATATCGGATCTTCACCTGCGACCTTTTATCAGTATTTCAACGATGTAGACGAAGCAATTCTCGAACTCGCCAAAGAAGCAACCGAAGATGAGAAGCCATTAGTTGCTCTCTTGCAGCCAAGCTGGAATGAGACTGATGGTTTTGAACGCGCGGGACGATTTGTTGATGCGTACATGGTGTATTGGGATACCCATCACGCCGTGCTTCGCGCCCGCAACTTAAAGGCTGAAGAAGGTAACCGTTATTTCCGCGCCGTGCGCACCGAAGCAAACTTGCTTGTGATGGACGCGCTTCAGGCAATGGTGACTGAAGGCATTGCTACAAAACGACTTCCCGATTCGCTCGACCCATTCACAACCGCTGCAGCTGTCGTTGCCATGTGCGAACGGCTCTTAGCTTTCCGACCAGAGATGGCTAAGCGCGGTGCCAACCGTGACGCCATTCGCAACACTTTGGCAACACTGCTTTACGGCGCGTTGACCGGTCACTGAAAAAATCAAAGACTTGGGATAAGGCTGGCGAGTTCTTTGAATTCATTCATTGTCACTGCAGCCGGATTTGCTGACAACACCTGAATGCTCACATGGTCAGCGCCCGCGTCTAAGTGCGTCTTGATGCGTGCGTGAATGTCATCAAGAGTTCCCCATGCAACAATTGCGTCAACCAATTTGTCTGATGGGCCGTTCGAGGTCATGAGGTCTTCGTCTCCCCAACCCAAACGTCGCAGGTTGTTGGTGTAGTTCGGAAGTCCCATGTATGTCGACATATGGCCGCGAGCAACGGCACGGGCCTCTTCGGCATTGGTTGAGAAGACAACAGCCTGTTCTGGCGCCAGCAATGCATCGGGTCCAAGGGCTGCACGAGCGATTGGTGTGTGTTCAACCGGAACGAAGTACGGATGCGCACCCAAAGTTCGGTCGGCAGACAACTTCAACATTTTTGGACCAAGTGCGGCCAAGCAACGAGCGGTTGGTTCAGTAGGTCCTGAAGCAAAGAAAAAGCTGCGATCCATCGCATCAAGGTAAGCGACCATGTTTGAGTACGGCTTGCCGTATGAAGCACCGTGTAATCCTTCAACGGCTGGTTGATGACTCACGCCGATTCCTAACAAGAAGCGATCGGGGAAGGCTTCGGTCAAGGTTTTTTGACCAGCAGCCATTGTCATTGCTGAACGCGCATGCAGTGATGCAATGCCCGTTGCCATGATCAGTTTTTCTGTCGCTGACAACAACAAGCCACAAGACGCAAACGGTTCACGGCCAACTGCTTCAGGAACCCACACTGCGCCAAAGCCCAATTCTTCAATCTGAGCCGCGACTTTTTGCGCCTCTTTCATGGGCTGCATATCAAGTTGGAAAGTCCAGATACCTAATTTGCCGAGGGAATTTTTTGTCAAACTCATAATCAAAACCTAGACCAGATTTTGCAAGATTGAAGCATCCGCAATACGCACGATGGATCTTTGATCAGTTCGGCGGATATTGGATTGTGTCACCAGGATTATCGGGGTTGATGCGGCCCGAACCCTGACCACCAAATAAGACGGTCGCTGCGTCCCACATATCATCGACGAGGTCCCAGCCGGCAGCGTTGGTCTCTTCGTAGTGACCCTCCGGTTCGCCTAACTCGCGACCCAAAGCCTGTCCGTAACGACAAACGGCAGCAACTGCTGCAGCGTCATCTCCGTACTCTTCAAGAGCCGCTGCGTCATCCGTGATCTTCTTGCATGTCAACCCGCCGACGGCATCAGGGTATTCAATAATCCCGCGCGCATTCAGATCCGCGCAGGTGACGCCCACCGGTAAGGCAATTTCCAAGCACTTCAGGCGATACTCAGAGACAGGAACCCAGTATCCGAGTTGCTCGGTCCCGAGACCTACAGTAAACAACACATCGCGTTTGACCAATGACATTAGGTATCCCGGGAAGTCATAGTCGACACCTTCGGCATGAAGTCCAGGACCGTCCAAATAATACTTCGCGGTGTTCGTATCAAAATCTGTTGGCAGACCGACAACTAATTCCGGTGGTACTTCACCCGGCATAAAAATAAAGCCGACCGAACCCAGATCCAAGAATGAGATACGTGTCTTGAACACATTCCCCACTCGTATTTCACTATCAGTTAAAGGTGTCAGTACTGGATCGGCCTCAACTGCCCCGTTGTCACTCACGCAGGTTTCATCAGTTTTTGGTTTGTCAACTTCGCAGATATATAGCACTGGATCCTGCCATGCCAAATCGCCGTCGGCGATGAGCAAACGGAAGCCAACGTTTGTCAAATTTGTATAAAAAGATTGTGCGGTCAGGCTCACCTTTTCAACCGTAATTACGTCAGCGCTGGCGACGAGATCCATGACTGCCTGAGCTAATTGGACTCCCACGGCTTGGGTACGAGCAAAATTTCGACAACGTAAATCCTCACAGCCCGCTACAGGTTGAGCATTTGCTGGTGCATTCCATCCGTTACCAATCGGATGAGTTTGCGTCACATCCCAAATATCGGATCCACCTGGTCCAATCTGATTACCGAGTGGTCCATTTAAATAGAGAATGTCTCCGAATCCTGCGGCTTGAAGATTCTCGCGCAACACGCCCGGGTAATCGGCCGTTAAGTATCTACCGTCGGCTGAGCACGAGTCAGCGTCCCAACCTTTTTCAACACAGATAGCAGCAAGATTTGGAACTTCGGGTGGGTCCCATCCGAGGGTCACTTCGGGGTGAGAACTCCATTGCACAACTGTGGCAATCGCCGTCCCATTTTCTGCGTTCCTCAGATCAAGCACATTCAGGCGTGGATCAAACACAACCGGGTCACGACCGTCATTCATGCCAAACCGATGCTCACCAGAAATGGCCCTTGCTGTTGCCGGCTGAAGGTCGGCAACAGCCGCAACAACGACCCCGGCGACAACATCAGCCATATGCGAATACCAATCATCATTAATCGAAAACGCCGTATCTGGGCCGTGATGATTATGAGTGGCGTTGATCAAGACTGGGACCTCCTGCCAATCTTCAGGCAGTTGCTCCTTTGCCCGACGCGCGATTTCATCACCGTCAACGGAGAAAATCATGTACACATCGACAGTCACCACAATGGCCCGCTCACCGTTGTTGTCAAGGGCGATTGCCGCTGCTTGAACATCGTCGTGTACCCAACTCGCATCACCAGAACCATTACCTACATCAACCGAACCTTGATCAAACATCGGGACGTAGATACCGATATCAGTTGGGTTCACAACCGTGTCGCTCCAGCCTGGAGCCTCTGACAAATAATCTGTCGTACCATTTACTGTCGGCAGCACTGAGGCACTCGCGGATCCTGCAAGCAGACTCGTATCTGAAGCCACTTCTGAATCGGGAGTCACTGTTGAGTCAACCACCGCAGTCGTGTCTGAGGTTTTTTCTGAGCCATCAGAATCACCCGAGCTACACGAAACACCAACAATGACGAGAATGGCCAACGACGAAAGTCCAACGACTTTTCTTAACGTTTTCATCATGTCCCCCAGACTTGACTACAACCTAATTGGTTTGGAGATTACCACTCGTTGAGCCAAGCATCGATCAGTTTGCGGGCAATCGAAATCCCGGGAGGAATATTTGGCAGGGCATCTTTGCGATACCAGTTCGCATCCAGAATTTCGGTGGGGTCACACACGATGTCACCGCTCACCCACTCGGCGCGAAAGCCCAACATCAAACTGTGTGGGAAGGGCCATGGCTGACTGCCCATGTACTTCACAGTCCCGATATTCACCCCGACTTCTTCAAATACTTCGCGCACAACTGCACCTTCAAGTGTTTCGCCCGGTTCAACAAAACCGGCGAGACAGCTATACATTGGTCCACGGAATTGCACGCCTTGAGCAAGCAACGCTTCTTGATCGGGACCGGGTTCACCGCGCGTCACCAATGTGATCATCGCTGGTGCAAGTCGCGGAAAGTTCATGAGTCCACAAGACGGGCAACGCATGGCGCGCTCACCACGGGCCGATTCAGTCGCTTCTCCGCAACGACCACAGAAGCGGTGGGTGCGCGCCCACTCAACTAATTGCACAGCGCGACCGGCGATCAACCAATCGTCTTCGGGTGCCCGTCCAAACAGACTGAACAGATCGAGCGCTCCGCCATCGGATGGGTCTTGTCCTCGTGGAACGTCAACGCCCCAGCATGCATGTCCGTCCAGCATTCCTAAGAAATGGGTTGAGTAGTCAGACTCGGCGGCCTCATCATGAATCCAGACCTTTGATTCAACAACATGGAAGTACCGATGCCCGACGAGATTGGGGGCTGGTTTCATCGAGGGCTGGAAGCGCGAAGGTCGCGAAATCGAGCCAGGGCCAAAGGATGCGGGTTGCTGCGAATCGGTCACCCCTAGAGCATGACCGTAAGATGACCACTATGTCCAACTCCAACACCCCCAACAAAGGCCGCACCGTCGTTATTGTCGACGCCGTCCGCACCCCTATCGGCCGCAAGAACGGTGGATTGTCTACTTTGCACCCCACCGACCTTCTTGGTTTGGTGCAAAAGGCCATCGTCGAGCGCACCGGAATCGATCCATCGAAAATCGAACAAGTCGTCGGCGGAAACGTCAGCCAAGTTGGCGCACAGAGTTTCAACGTCACGCGCACCGCATGGTTGTCAGCGGGCCTTCCACTCACAACTGCTTGCACCACCGTTGATACTCAGTGTGGATCGAGCCAGCAGGCCACCGGTCTTGCTGCTTCGCTCATCGCTTCAGGTGTCGTTGACATTGCAGTCGCATGTGGTGTCGAGTCAATGAGTCGCGTGCCGATTGGCAGTAACTCAAATGCGTTCACCAAAGACCCCAAGACCAAGGCCGAAGTTTCACTCGGTAAAGCAGTGAGCAAGAGTTACTTCGAACATTACGAATTCACTTCCCAGTTCGAGGGTGCCGAGCGTATTGCCGATATCTGGAATATCACTCGCGCCGACACCGACAACTTCGGGATGCAATCACAGCAACGTGCCGCACTCGCGTGGGCCGAAGGTCGCTTTGACGGTCAGTTCATTACAGTCAACGCACCTGATCTTGATGCCGACGGCAAGCCAACTGGCTCAACACATGCAGTTGGCCGCGATGAAGGAATGCGTGAAACCACTCTTGAATCACTTGCTTCGCTCAAGCCAGTTGCTCGCGAAAACGGCGTGCACACCGCTGGTAACTCTTCGCAAATTTCCGATGGTGCGAGCGCAATCCTCATGATGACCGAAGAAAAGGCTAAAGAACTTGGTCTCAAGCCCCGTGCGCGCATCGTTGACAGTTGCCTCGTCGG
>CAMDCI010000033.1 GCA_945889715.1 Bifidobacterium breve
ATCAGTCGGTGGATAAATGCGATGCCACTATTGATAGACGAACGAATGCAATTAATGGCTCTTGTGCTGTGCATGCCTACTGCCACAGTTGCTCTCTTGCGTTGTTTCAGTAGGCCAAAGTCGCAGATTGTCACAGCATGATTCCTAAATCGTGGGAAGGAAGCGATCTATATAAAGATCTCGGCATCAGTCGTGATGCCACACCACAGCAGGTGCGAAATGCTCATCGCAACTTAATCAAACAGTTGCATCCCGATGTCAACAAACAGCCCGACCGAGGTCTGCGGTTTCAAGCAGCCAATGATGCGTATGTCGTGCTTGGAAGCCCGGAAAAACGCGAGCTATACGATGCCTACACCGGCGGCCATGAACAGATATTTGATCATGCTCCGTTGCACAGCCCCCTGTCGACACAACATCGTGGTCGTATTGGTCGCATTGGACGCGCAAATTTAGGCTTTAAGTTGTTGTCGCGACTTGCAATGTTTTCAGTGATGGTGCTTGTAGTGCGCAATGTGCAATACCCTGGCGCTTCACGCAACACTGCTGATGCACAGCAAGCAAGCGATGACAATCAGGTACTCGCGATGATGGTCGGTCCGCAAGGCCCACCGGGAATTTCTGGCGTTGATGGCATTCCTGGAGCAGATGGAATTAATGGAATCATCGGCAGAGATGGAGTGGCTGGCACTACTGGAGCAGATGGAATTAATGGAATCATCGGCAGAGATGGTGTGGCTGGCGCAAACGGTGTGGCTGGCGCAAACGGATCAAATGGCTCAAACGGTGTGGCTGGCGCAAACGGTGTGGCTGGCGCAAACGGTGTGGCTGGCGCAAACGGATCAAATGGCTCAAACGGATCAAACGGATCAGACGGTGGTGCCGGCAGTGACGGAAACACACTCGAGATCATTTCGTTACCCGCAGGCGACGAGACGTGCGCGTTTGGTGGAACAAAGTTTGTGTCTACGACAGGCGTCATTACATATTCATGTAACGGTGGAAGCACGCTTGGACAAGGTGTAGTCAACGTCGGAGCATGCGACTCAGAGGTTGTCATCTCACTCAGCACCCAATATCTCAATAGAGATTTCATGATGAGTGCCATCACCGTGAGTCAACTTTCTGGTGCATGTAATGGAACAACAATCGATGCAATGCTCAATGTGAAAAGCTCGGGAACAAAGTTTGGTTCTGCTTCAAATTACCGCTTATCAGATGTTGTGCACTGCACAAAAGTATTGGTGCTGTCGCCAACAAGTCTCACCAACTCTGTCGCTCTTGGTGTATCTGACTGCACAAATCAGACATTCCCGGGTCACGGATTTGTACTCACCGACATGAGTGCGCGAGACCTCAGTGACGCAGACGATTCAGTGGCAATTCAGATCACGAGTTGAAATTGCATTGCACAGGTAGGGGTAACCCAGCATTTTTTGAGGACGCCAAAAATGTTTTGGGGATAGTTCCCAAATTGGCGACCGTTAACGCCAGTAGTGCGTCATAGTTGAACTATGACATCTAACGAGATCGAACACTTGGTTTCTGATGAGTTGCTCCCGGCGACCATCAGCGATAACCCTCCCCTCGTTATTGATTTACCTGATGGCCAGAAACTGGTGATCGGCGAACTCAAACCTGGAATTGTTATTGAAGTTGCAACATGGCGTGGAACTGGTCGACCAGATTCGCGCACAAACCGAATCATGCTCGGTATGAGTTCGCCTCCTGAAAGCGACGCGAACACAAACGAAGCGACCACCACAACGACGACCATCACGAGCACGAGCAACCCTCCACCGTCTATCCCAGATCAATTGTCAGCAACCAAACGATTTAAATTCAACGATCAATTAAACAGATTAAAGAGTCTCGCTCCGAAGAATTTTTCTCGAGTTAAGCGACGCCCGTTCAAGGCTGCCATTTTCTTGGGGGTGTATTTCATCCTCACTGGGCCACTCGGATTCGGGGTTGCCCACCCAGAGTCTGGACTCAAGTCGGCTGCAGGAAGTGCGACAAGTTCGTTAGCAATCATGCGCACAGGTCATAACGCAACTGTTGGCGACACCGTGATTGCCAACAGCTCAATCGCTGGCAAGTCGCCCGTACTTGCGATTGTGGCTTCGGTATCCGAAGACGGTTACACACTGAATACGGATGCAGGATTACTCGTTGTTGAAAAGGCCGACGTGCATGGTCGACTCGTGCTCGTAGTGCCATTTATTGGCATCGTGCTCAATTGGATCGGGCAATAATCCCGCAAGGTCAACACTGTTTACCTTGCTTCGTGGGGCGGGCAGGACTTGAACCCGCGACCAAGGGATTATGAGTCCCCTGCTCTAACCAACTGAGCTACCGCCCCAAACGGCACAGGGCCCGCCTCTGGCGGACCCTGTGTTATGTGCTCCGAGAGCAGGGCTCGAACCTGCGACCCGCTGATTAACAGTCAGCTGCTCTGCCAGCTGAGCTATCTCGGAAGGCGAATCCGAGGATATCAGCCGAAGGCTCAATGCCCAATGGTCAGATACCGATCAGACCGACCTCAATCGAGATTGATCGGCTCTTCATCAGCAGCGGTGAACTCGGCCGCTGGAGCGTCTCCGAGACCGGCAGCGATACGCACCTTTTCGGCGACCTCAACCATGATCTCGGTGTTCTCCATGAGGAAGTTCTTGGCGTTCTCACGACCCTGACCCATTTGCTCGCCGTCGTAAGTAAACCAAGCACCGGACTTCTTGATGATGTTGAGATCGACGGCCATGTCGAGAACCGAACCTTCACGGCTGATTCCCTTGCCGTACATGATGTCAAATTCGGCCTGACGGAATGGCGGTGACACTTTGTTCTTCACAACCTTGACGCGGGTGCGGTTACCGACAACTTCGGCACCATCTTTGATCGACTCAATACGACGAATGTCAAGACGCACTGACGAGTAGAACTTGAGTGCCCGTCCACCAGGAGTGGTTTCGGGTGAACCGAACATCACGCCAATCTTTTCACGCAGCTGGTTAATGAAAATTGCGATGGTGTTTGACTTATTGAGGTTGGCGGTCAACTTACGCAACGCCTGGCTCATCAAACGTGCCTGCAAGCCCATATGGCTGTCGCCCATGTCGCCTTCAATTTCGGCCTTCGGTGTCAATGCCGCAACTGAGTCGATGACGACGACGTCAAGAGCACCTGAACGGATGAGCATGTCGACAATTTCGAGAGCCTGTTCACCGGTGTCGGGCTGCGAGATCAAGAGTGCATCGATGTCGACACCAATGGCTCGGGCGTAAATGGGGTCCATCGCGTGTTCGGCGTCGATGTAGGCACAGATACCACCATTGCGCTGAGCCTCGGCCACGACATGCATCGCGAGGGTTGACTTACCCGAAGATTCTGGGCCGTAGATCTCGACGACACGACCACGGGGCAAGCCGCCAATTCCGAGAGCGACGTCAAGTGCCAAGGCGCCGGTCGGGATGGCTTCGATGGCCATGTCGGTCTTGTCGCCCATCCGCATGATGGAGCCTTTGCCGTATTGCTTGTCGATTTGGGCCAGGGCCATTTCAAGGGCTTTTTCACGATCGTTGCTCATTGCATTGCCTTTCGCTGTTGTGGTGGTTGTTGCTGTGGGTGTTGGTTTGTTTGCCATAACTTGGACCGTACGAAGTGGGTGTTGCACAGTAGTTGTGCGGGCACCCGTGTACGGCGAATAACAAGAGCGTAACTACGAACGAGTGTTCGGTCAAGCATTGTCGATACGAACAGGTGTTTGACCTGCTCAGAGGGGGTGCCGAGACGGTCGATTAGGACTGATTTACTAGCCAGGCCTGAGCCTCTGCTACTTCGTCAACACCCGCGGGGCGCACAATCAGGTCGATGGCCATCCACAAAGTGTGGGTTATGGGCCATGTCAATACTGGGAAGACAAGAGCGGCCGAAGCCAGCACGATGTACAAGGTGAGCACCGGAACATCAGGTGCGGTGATGGCAACTGCGATACCTATTGCAGCCATGATGAGCACGATGTTGAGCACCGATGCAATCGTCATTGACCCGAGCTCATGACCATCAGTGTCACGAGTGCGTTTCACACCACAACCCACGCAGCGATCGCCTTGTTTAAACCAAGAAGTAAACCAAGCGCTGCGATTCGCACAACGAGGACATTGTCGCAATAAAGAACGGCGAATCATTTTGCCTGTTGATGGCAAATTGTTTTCGCTGTGCGTCATTTAACTAATTCGTCAACGAATTCGCTAAAAACATTGGCGTATCGCATTGCTTCTTCATTGGTGTGCATGATTGAGATCAGCCACTGCTCGTCTAGGCCTGGCGGCAGCAAGATGCCACGGTTGATTCCGTGAATCCACTGTGCGAATGCAATATCGAGATCGGTCTTTTTATAATCGCGGTAGTTGCGAATTGGTTCTGGTGTCCAAGTGACACAACCCTTCGCACCAAACTGCACGGTATGCGCTGGTAATCCGGCGTCGTCGATGATGTCATTACATGCATCAACCAACATCTTGTTTCGACCAATCGCCGCAGCAGTTGCCTGCGGAGTGCAAACCTCTGACAACACTGCTTTGGCCGCAGCCATACACAACGGGTTGCCGTTATAAGTTCCGAGGTGAATCACCCGACCCATAGTGATTTGGTCCATGTATTCGCGCTTGCCACCAAAGGCACCAAGCGGCAAACCACCGCCGATTGATTTAGCGAGAGCAACAAGGTCGGGAGTGACACCAAGCGCACCAGTTGCCCCTCCCCAACCAGCGGTGATACCAGTCTTCACTTCATCAAAAATCAACAAGGTTCCGTAGCGCGAAGTGATCTCGCGCACTGCTTGCAAATATCCGTCATCGGGCAAACAAATACCGATGTTTTCCATCACGGGCTCAACAATGAAACAGGCAACATCTTCGTTTCGCAAAACGCGTTCAAGTGCTTCGGCATCGTTGTAAGGAATCACGATGGTGTCGCGAAGAACAGCATGAGTCACGCCAGCAGTTGCCGGCACTGAATTCGGTCGATCGGCCGGACCAGCCACATCAAGTGCAGGCTTCATCGAGATCATGACTTCGTCATGATGACCGTGATAGCCGCCTTCAACCTTGACAATCTTTTCGCGACCGGTTGCGCCTCGCGCGACACGAATCGCGTCCATGGTTGCTTCGGTTCCCGAGTTGGTGAAGCGCCACATCGGCAATCCATAACGTTCGCCTAATAACTCGGCAACATCGGCATTGAGTTCGCATGGTGTCACGAACAATGTGCCGTTATCGAGCTGCTCGTCAATGGCGCGTCGCACAACTGGGTTGATATGGCCGCTGAACAGCGCACCGAAACCCATGTCGTAGTCAATGTATTCGTTGTTATCAACGTCCCACATTGAGGCACCACGAGCGGCTTTCACCACAATTGGATGCGGATCATAGGCCTGAAAACTTGAAGGAACTCCAAGCGGCATGACAAGCCGAGCTCGTTGTGTCGCTTTTTGCGAGCCTTGAGTTCGTTGTGCGTACAGCGCGATTTCGCGTTGCGTGATTTCCTTCGCTCGCCAACTAAGGCTGTGAGCATTGGTAACTGCAGATTCCGTGGAGGACACGGTTAAACACCCCTTTTACGGTTGCCGTCACCTTAACACCAAATATGCAGCGACCACCACAACCGAGTTCGGAGCGAATAAACGGTGCGATTTGCCGTTCGATATGGCAGAATGGGTACTTCACATGGTGGGCGTAGCTCAGTTGGTTAGAGCGTCAGTTTGTGGTACTGAAGGCCGGGGGTTCGAGACCCCTCGTTCACCCAAAATATAAGAAGTCGCTGGTTAGCCAGTCCAAAAGTCGGTCAGATACATCGACCGAAGTGTTGGTTGATCTACACTGCTACTTCTCGTTGCGCACCTCTAGCTCAATGGCAGAGCAGTGGACTCTTAATCCATTGGTTCTGGGTTCGAATCCCAGGGGGTGCACCATTATTCGCCGCTATTTGGTGGCGATGGCGACGGCGATTTCGGCCGCGACTCGGGCGTTATTTTCGGCCAAAGCCAGATTCGCCGGAACACTTCGTCCTTCGGTCGCCTGACCAATTCGACCCAACACAAATGGAGTGACCGCGGCTCCGCGAACTCCGGCACCCTCGCAATCAGCTAACGCCTGCTCCAACACTGAATCAAGTTGTATTGCGTCGAGTTCGGCTTCAATCGGAATCGGGACTGTGAGCAACACACCAGTTTTTGCACGCGACCGGTGCAACAAAATGTCGGCGACTTCACGAGCCGACTGAACTTGGTGTGGAACTTTCAAACCAGAACTACGCGTATAAAACGCAGGAAACCATTCGTGTTTCCAACCGAGTACTGGCACACCAATAGTTTCGAAATACTCAAGTGTTCGAGGCAAATCAAGAAATGCTTTTGCTCCAGCCGAAACAGTGACAACGGGATAATTGGCGATCGCATCGAGGTCTGCCGAGATATCACCAGTGAGTTCTGCACCTCGATGCACACCACCAATACCGCCAGTCGCAAAAACGCTGACTCCCCCGGCTGCCGCAATGGAAACCGCAGCCGACACGGTCGTCGCACCGAAATCCCACTTTTGCGCAACGGCTACGGCGATATCACGTTCGGCGACCTTTCGAGCCGGTCCAAGAATTCGTTCATGTTCGGCATCAGTGAGACCAAGACGCACGACACCATCAAGAATTGCCGTGACTGCAGGAACACAGCCGCCTTCGCGAATAGCCGCGCTACAACGATCAAGCGCTTCGCGGTTTGCCGGCGAAGGTAATCCGAGATGCGAAAAGATCGTTGACTCCATGGCAACAACCGGACGACCATCAGCAATTGCTGCAGCAACTTCGGCAGATAACACGGGCTTCATACGACTTCCATACTTTCATCTCGAACAAAGCGACTCACAACTTCAACATGGTGCGTATGCGGAAAGAGGTCTAAGACTTCGCTGTATTCCAAGCGATATCCCTTGGCGATCAAGAGACGTGCATCCCGCCCAAGCGATGCCGGGTCACACGAAATCAAAACAATCACTTGCGCATTTGTCGCCGTCAAAACGTCAACACCGCCAGCCCGAAGCCCGTCGCGAGCCGGGTCTGCGACGACAACTGCGGCCGACTGAGGCACCCACTCTTCAACAGGCGCCTGCACAATTTCAATATCGCGACCTGCAACGTTCAACCGAGCATCTGCACAAGCTGACGGGTTTGATTCGATCGCAATCACATGCCGATCTGCGGGGAAAACCGTGGCGGCAAAGAGACCGACTCCGCAATAGGCGTCAACGACAGCACCAATGCCCCATGTTGAACTATCGCCAAGTGCACGTTTTGTGGCATCAACCAATGCTTGCGCGGCTTGCGGAGAAGACTGAAAGAAAGATTCAGCCGACACCACGAATTCGTGCTGATCAATCACTTCGTGCACCGAAGAGGCTCGGCTCGTCAAAACCTCTGACGCGATTCCCGAAACTGAATCTTGTGGTTCGGCCCAAGCCATTCGTTCGCCAGATGCGACGCCAACCCGCAACACGGCTTCTTCGGCGCCATCAAGACGAATGTCCGGGAGCAATTCATTTAATGACGGATGCGCAACAAGGCAATGCGTGACGCGCACAACATCATGACTCTGACGTTTGCGAAACCCCACACCGCCGTCGGTTGATGCAACACGAAGGGTCGTGCGCGCCGCCACCACTGGCAGCTCGCCACTTTCAAACAGTCGCACTTGCGGACTTTCGATCTTTCCGAGCCGCGTGAGTGACTCGGTAACGATGTCAACTTTGATCTGGCGCTGCAGACTTACTGATGCATGTTGAAGGTCGCAACCGCCACAACCTCGTGCGACGTATTCGCAAGGAGGATCTACTCGCTGCTCGCTTGACTCGAGGACCTCAGTCACGACTGCCCTGGCGTAGTCTTTCGACTGCTTCACGACCCTGGCAACTACTAGTTCGCCAGGCAAACCGCCTTCAACAAAGATGACCCGCCCGTCTTGCAGGTGACCAAATCCGTCGCCCTCGGCCACCACCTTTTCGATGCGTACTTGAACCTCAAAATTGGGTAGCGGCCGCGAGCCAGATTTGCGAGTGGGTCGCTTTGTCATACTCCTCGCAGGCTAGAGCCGACTAGCGTGTGGATGTGTCCTTGCCGATCATGATCTCCCCATCAGTTTTGCCCTGCGATTTTTCGAAGCTCGGCGCCGAAGTTGAAGCCCTCGATGCTGCCGGTGTCGACCTTTTCCAGTGGGACGTCATGGATGGACAGTTCGTCCCCAACCTCACCTTTGGTCCAGATGTCATTGCATCGGCCCGCAAATACACGTCTAAGCCCTTTGAAGCTCACTTGATGGTGCTCACACCCGATGTCTTGGCTCAGCGTTATGTTGATGCTGGTTGCAGTCGCTTGATTGTGCACGCCGAAGCCTGCCCGCATCTGCATCGCACCCTGGGCAACATCAACTCAATGGGCGCCAATGCCGCTGTTGCCCTCAACCCGCATACGCCAGTGAGCGACATTGAACATGTACTCGACCTCGTCGACATGGTGCTGGTGATGACTGTCAACCCCGGATTTGGTGGTCAGTCGTACATCGCATCAATGGAACCAAAGATTCGCGAACTCAAAGCCCTCATTGAGCGCCGCGGATTGTCTGATCAAGTCAACATTGAAGTTGACGGCGGAATCGGACCTTCAACAATCGAAGGTGCCGCCGCGGCTGGAGCAAACGTGCTGATTGCCGGAACTGCTTTGTTCCGTTACACCGAAGGTCTTGAATTCGCGGTTAAAGACTTGCGCGCCAGGGCGACTGCTGCTCGCTCTGCTCAGTAACTACTGACCACTCCATATCACTGACCACTCCATGCCCGCTTGCCGGTGCGGTAGATGGTTACGACGAACGCGCGAATTGTGGCAAGGCCGAATAAACCACCAAACACCCACAAAAATGGCAGCAAAATAGCCCGACCAAGTTTGGTTTTCGCGTTCTTGAGCGGGGCCAATACTCCACTTTCAACCGAACGTGCATCCATCGTCAAGGTGCGCACTGCGTCTTCAACTTCTGGACACTCCACGCCGGAGTTCACACCGATTACTTGACTTCCGCCATACAGCGGTTCAGGATCACGAATCTTTGAATACAGTGCGCCAGTCGATTGATCAATACCAACCGCAACAATGTAACTCTGCTCAAGGTCGAGATACCGCACATCTTCGTCGTACTGCACGTCAACCAAATTGGCAACCGAATAGCCATCAAGCGAACCGCCGCGCATCTGCGTCACTTCAAATCGAGCGGTGCGGCGATCTGAGACTGACAAGCGACCAACAAAAGTTGCTTGCACTGGGGTCGGAATAAAACAACTCGCCGGCACCGTGTTGGTGGGTGCAGGAACACTTGTTGATTGATCAGTCGGGGCGTCAACGACTCCGCCACCTTCAACTGGTTCATCTGTCGGAATGTTTGTGGTTGGCGGTGTCGTCGGAGGAACTGATGCACTGGCAATTGAGTAACTGACGCCAGCGAATAACAGACCCAACATGAAAACAACGAGCGACACGCGCAACGTCCATCGGCCTATCGTCTGTTGTTGATTCGTTTGCTGAGTCACCGATTACAAACTAGTGAATCGTTCGCAAGTATGTGAGTCAGTCAACAAATGAGTCAGCGACCCTTGAAGACCGGGTTTCGCTTTTCCATCCACGCAGCAATGGCTTCGGGGGTGTCTTTGGTTCCGAAGTTCACGGTTTGCGCAACACCTTCATCGTCGAGTGCTTCTTCAAGAGTGACATTCATTGAGTTGTTCAACATCCGCTTCGATTGAGCGAGAGCAATCGGGGGCAAGGCAATCAAACGATCGGTCCATTCGGCAACAAACGCATCTAATTGAGCATCGGGAACAACGCGATTCACTAATCCGATGCGATCGGCTTCGGCGGCATCAATAATGTCGGCAAAGAACGCCAATTCTTTGGCACGATGCAAACCAATACGCCGCGGCAATAGCCACGATCCGCCACCATCAAGCGACATGCCGCGCTTTGAGAAAATCTCGGAGAAACGGGCGGTGTCTGAAGCAACAACCAAGTCACAACCAAGTGCCATGTTGCATCCAACACCCACTGCAACTCCGCGCACTTTGGCGATCGTCGGTTGCGGCAAACGCGACAAAGCCATAATCACACCAGTGACTTCACGCATTGAGTAATACGAGTGGCTATGTGCTCGGCCACTGCCGTCACCCATCGCCACCAAATCGGCACCACTACAAAACTCTCCGTTCGCGCCGGTCAACACCACGACTCGATCTGTTGACGTGTGCTGAATCTCGGTGAGCAACGCAAGTAGCTCAATCCACATCACACCATTGACGGCGTTCTTGCTCTTGGGACGATTAAAAGTGATCGTCACGACTCCACCATTGCGATCAACGAGGAGTGTTTCGTACTTCTTGCTCTGTGTATCCGAGGTTGTGCTCACCTCATCAACGATAATGAGTTATATGGGATTCAACCCTTATCGGAAATTTCGGGCTCGTCGAGCCGACTATGTCTTTGTGGTTGCCGCAGCAATCGCAATTATCGCCTTGGTCGCCTGGGCATTCACCGGCTGACTCATGGCCACCAGTAAAAAGCCCGCCAAGAAGTCAAGCAAAGCGCCCAAGAAAAAGTCACCCGGTATCTGGTCGGGACTCTACGGACCAGTCGAAGTACGTCGCGTACAGCCCTATCAGGCCCTCAAAACGTATATCTGCCCTGGATGTCAGCAAGAGATTCCTGCGGGCATGGGACACAACGTGGCGGTGCCTCACGATGCCCCCGATCTGCGTCGGCACTGGCATTATGCGTGTTGGGACCGCGAAGTGAAGACCCACGCGTAAATCTGCTCAAAACGCTGCTTCGATGACTTCGAGAGCGACTTTGTCCTTCGGGCCAATCACCGCAGCCACATCAAATCGAACCGATACACGAGAATTCGGATTTTCACTGAGCCAATGAGCGGCCAAGCGTCGGAGTCGCTGTTGTTTGTTCACATCGACTGCCGACGCCGGCGATCCAAAATCGGCATTTGCTCGGGTCTTGACTTCACAGATCACCAACACCGAACCGCTGCTGGCAATGATGTCAATTTCGCCCTGTCGACAACGCCAGTTACGCGCCACGATGTCGTAGCCATGTTCGCGATACCACGTCGCAACAAGTTCTTCTCCCCACGCGCCAAAACTTTGGTTGTGCGGCGTCTCCGGCGTGGTTATGCCTTGTCGAGGTCGGTCAAGTCCTCTTGGGGCAACTCTTCGACGTTCACGTCTTTGAAACTGAAAATTCGAACCTTCGGGACGAATCGGCTCTTGCGGTACATGTCCCATACCCATGCGTCAGTTAATTCCACTTCAATCAGTGGCCGCGTGCTGTCACCTTTGACATTGACATCAACTTTGTTGGCCAAGTAAAATCGGCGCTCGGTTTCAATAGCGAAACGGAACATACCCGCAACGTCTTGATATTCCTGCGCGAGGTGGAGTTCGCGATCAGCCTCAAAGTCTTCGAGATCGTCGGTACTCAATGGTCAACACTCATGTCGTGAAAGCAAACGTGACAATAGGAATGCAGGGAAGAATTTCCCAATGAAATCAGAAGTCGCGCTTTTCGCGAACCTTGGCGGCCTTGCCAGTGCGGTCACGCAAGTAGTACAACTTGGCACGACGAACATCGCCACGCTTCATGACTTCGATCTTGGCAACGGTTGGGGTGTGCACGGGGAATTTGCGCTCGACACCAACGCCGTAGCTGATCTTACGCACGGTGTAGGTCTCTTGAATTCCTGAGCCTTGACGTCCGATGACGTTGCCCTGGAAAATCTGAATACGCTCTTTGCCACTTTCAACAACGCGCACGTGAACCTTCAGTTCGTCTCCGGGACCGAACATCGGAATGTCGGAGCGGATGTGTTGTAGGTCAACGATGTCGGTGGTCTTCATGACGGGTTTCCTTAGAACTTTTCAGGGACATACGACCTGGGTAGATCGCAGTCACGGCTTGTCAAGGATACGGGATAGCAGGGAACTCTTCCAACAGGGCGAGCTCATCATTTGAAAGTCCGTTGCGGGCCTCAATGAGGTCGGGTCGCTGGCTGATCGTGCGGTGCAAGGCCTGCGCCAGGCGCCAACGCTCGACCTGAGCGTGATTGCCACCGCGCAACACATCGGGCACTTCCCACCCCCGAAAATCGGCGGGACGGGTGAAATGGGGCTCTTCCAACAAATTGGTGGACCCAAAACTCTCGGTCACCGGACTTTGAGCGTTCCCCATTGCCCCAGGTAACAGGCGGGTCACAGCCTCAATAATGAGACAGGCCGCAACTTCTCCACCAGACAAGACCACATCACCAATACTGATTTCGCCATCAACGAGGTGTTCGCGTACCCGATGATCGATTCCTTCGTAGCGGCCACACAACAAACTGAAACCACCCGAAGGACCCTCGTGAGTGGCTGCCAACTCGTGGGCAAAAGCCTGATCGAAACGCCGACCGCCTGGGCTCAGCAAGAACAAAGGACGTGGGGGTTGAGCGGCTTCAACTGAGGCAAAGATTGGTTCGGCCCGCATCACCATGCCGGCACCACCGCCAAAAGGAGAATCATCAACAGTGCGATGAACATCGTTGGTGTGCTCGCGCAGATCGTGATTGCGCAGATCGAGCAAGCCCGACTCACGACATTTGCCCAACAAACTCTCGGAACAAAAGTTGTTCACGATGCTCGGGAAGATGGTGAATACATCAACGCGCATGTGAACTACTTCGCGTCTTCGAAAACTTCAAACAGACCGTCGGGTGGATTGATGGTAATCACAAATCCACCATCGCTATCAGCCTGCACCGAGTCGACAAACAGAACTGGCACTAACGCCCCCGATTCAAGCTCAAGTAAATCGTTCGCTGGGTTCTTCAGGACTGCAATACATGTGCCGCGATCAACGCCATCAGTGCCGATAACTCGTGCACCGATCACTTGATGCACCCACACCGCATCTGGATCATCAATCGGTTCGGCCCATACAACTTTATTGACGAGTCGTTCAACTTCGTTGCGATCATCAAAACCGACGATGCCAACGACCCAACGATCGGCACCAGTATTCGCCATTGAGGTACGCGCTGAAACTTCAAACCATTCACCAGCCCACAAACGCGCACCAACTGCGACGCGCTCAGAACGATCGGTCGACAACTTGATGTAGATCTGCCCCTTCACACCGTGAGGGCGACCAAAACGGCCTACTTCTAAAAGGCCTTCAGGAATTTGTTCAGTAGTCACGGAGAGTCCGTGAACCACAATCAGTCAACGAAGTCGACGTCGACTTCGCGACCGTCTTTAGCGGCAGCAGCACGCACGAGAGTGCGAATGCTTTGTGCGGTACGACCACGACGACCGATCACTCGGCCGAGGTCTCCGGGACCAACCTTCACTTCAAGACGCAAACGATTGCGACCTTCGGTTTCGGCAACATTGACTGCATCGGGATCGTCAACAATTGAACGAACAACGTGCGTCAAAACAGCAACTGCTGTTGGGGAAGAAATTTCGTTGGGATCAGTCATGGCAACTGGATCACTTAGCGCGAGCGGCGGTGTACTGTGCCCATGCGCCCGAGATTTCAAGAATCTTCTTGACGCGCTCGGTGGGCTGTGCGCCCTTCATGAGCCAGGCAACAGCCTTGTCGTTATCGAGATTGATGACCGAAGGCTCGGTACGTGGGTTGTACTGACCCAAGATTTCGAGGAATGAACCATCACGGGCAGCGCGGCTGTCGCTCGCGATCACGCGATAATGAGGCTGCTTGGTCTTTCCGACACGTGTAAGACGTAACTTGACTGACATTCGGCGATAACTCCTGATTCAAGCGCCCAGAACCAGTCCAGGCAGACAGCGAAGGCTAACCCGAAAGTACCCCTTCCCCAACGCCACGAGGCAAGTCTTGGCTGGTCGCACTCAGCGTGACGGCGGAAAACCGGGGAATCCGCCACCGGGCGCTCCACCACCGGGACCATCGCTAAAGCCGCCGCCCTGACCAGGCAAGCCTGGCGCTCCGAGACCACTGAGACCAGCCATCGATGACATCTTGCGCTTGCCCTTTTTGCCAGTGGTCATGCCGCCCATGCGCTTCATCATCTTTTGCATCTCGCCGAACTGCTTGACCAAACGGTTCACCTCGGCGATTGAGCGACCACTGCCCAACGCGATTCGCTGGCGACGACCGCCATTGATGATCTCGGGCTTGCGACGCTCTTCTTTGGTCATCGACCGGATGATTGCTTCAACAGGCTTGAGTTCGTCATCACCGATCTTGGCATTCTTCAACTCTTTGGGCATTCCAGGCATCATGCCCATCAGACCACCAAGTGGCCCCATCTTTTTGAGCGACTGCATTTGCTCTAAGAAATCATCAAGCGTGAAATCGCCATCGAGCAACTTGGCAGCAGCTTCTTCGGCGGCATCTTTTTCAAAGGCCTGCTCGGCTTGTTCGATGAGTGTGAGCATGTCGCCCATACCCAAGATGCGACCCGCCATACGATCGGGATGAAATTGTTCGAAGGCATCGAGTTTTTCGCCAGTACTCGCGAAGGCAATCGGGCGGCCAATAACTTCCTTAACCGATAGCGCCGCACCACCGCGCGCATCACCATCGAGCTTCGACAAGATGACGCCGTCAATTTGCAAGGTGTTATGAAAAGCCTCGGCTACGTTGACAGCATCTTGACCCGTCATCGCATCAATCACCAAGAACGTGTAGTTCGGGGTGATCTGATCGGAGATCTCACGGATCTGCGCCATCATTTCGTCGTCAATTGACAAACGACCAGCGGTGTCAACAATCAAAACGTCTTTGCCAAGTCGACGCGCTTCAGCAAGACCGCGAACTGCAGTGGTGACGGGATCACTTGGATCGCTGAACACCGGAACATCAATTTGTCGACCGAGTGTGCGTAACTGTTCAACAGCGGCGGGGCGTTGCAAGTCGGCACCAACAAGAAGAGGGTGACGACCTTGCGATTTGAACCACTTGGCCAACTTGGCCGAGTTAGTTGTTTTACCCGAACCTTGCAAACCAGCCATCAACACCACGGTGGGCGGACGACTGGCGTAGGTGATCTTGAGGGTTTCGCCACCAAGAATCGTGGTGAGTTCTTGGTTGACCAGCTTGATGACTTGTTGACTCGGATCAAGCGCCTTCGACGACTCGATGCCGATGGCACCTTCACGAATTCGCGCAACGACATTGCGCACCACGCTGACGTTGACGTCAGCTTCTAAAAGAGCGGTACGAATTTCTTTGAGAACTTCATCAACGTCGGCTTCGGTCAATCGACCTTTGCCGCGAATGCGTTTGAAGATTCCGTCGAAACGATTGGAGAGATTGTCGAACATAGCAACCCACAGGCTACCGCCCGACTTTCAGGCGGTGACGAGGTCAGCCGGGCGTGACAGCGGTGACTATGCCAGCAACCACTGTCAATGTCACGCGATCGGTGCGGTAATCCATGGTGAGGGCGAAATCTTCTCCGTCACGACTGCCAACTCGAACCGTCAAACCTTTGGCTTCGGCTGTCTGAGTGGCCTCGGCTTCGGACATGCCGAGCACAGTGTCTGCCACATCTTGAGCTACTGACATGTCGGGATCGACGGCTGGGTCAACGCTCGGCGTAGCAACAGCAGTGTCGGGAACTGGCACTTCGGTCATCGGAACTTCATTCACCGCATCAGCGACTTGCATGTACTCATCGGGCAAGGCCGACACCGTGTAGCGACCGGCGTATCCGTATTCGTCTTCGGCTGCAATGAACGTGTAGCCAGGCACGAGATAGATCGAACCATCGGC
>CAMDCI010000034.1 GCA_945889715.1 Bifidobacterium breve
TCGCTAGAAGCAGAGTTACTTGAACAAGCAGTGGCAACGAACGCGAGGCTGCCAAAAATCAAAAGGAAAACCCGGGAAGGAGCAAAAATTTGAATGTTCCGTGCAAAATAGTCCCGCTCCACCCCGTTCACTCTAGAAGAATAAGTGCCTATGGCTTCTTTTGATTGCTTAGCTTTTGACGCTGATGACACTTTGTGGCACAGCGAAGACGGGTTTCATGCAGCCGAAGTGGTCTTCTATGAACTCCTGACGCCCTTCACGCCAGCCGGGATCGATATCAAGGCTGCGCTTACTGCCACTGAGCGAGCCAATTTGCACACCTATGGATATGGCGTGAAGGCTTTTGGTTTGTCAATGGTTGAAGCAGCGATCACCATCAGCCAAGGTCGGGTTCCGACCGAAGTACTCACTCAACTTTTACAACTCGTTCGGGAATTACTGTTGGCGCCAGTGCGCTTACTTGAAGGTGTTCCAGAAGTGTTGGAAGAACTCGCAAAATCACATCGCTTGATCTTGATTACTAAAGGAGATCTTGTCCATCAAACCCGCAAGGTCACAACAAGTGGTCTTGATCATCTGTTTGATCATGTCGAGATTGTTTTAGAGAAAGATGTTGCGACGTACGCCAAAGTTTTTCGAGATATTTCCGTACAGCCCGAGCGAGTGTGCATGGTGGGAAATTCGGTCAAGAGTGACATTCTGCCGATCCTTGAATTGGGTGGTCATGCAGTTCACATCCCGTATCAGTTCTTGTGGGAACTTGAACAGGCAGAACATCCACCAATCAATTCACGGTTTAGTGAGTTGAAAAATATCAGCGAACTACCTGCATGGATACATCATTTATCTTGATGGACATGGATTGAGTTAAAAACACGGCACACTGAGGAGGTCATGTTGTTCCATTTCATTTCAACTCTCAACCCAACGCCCGATCAACCGACGACGGCTCGTGAGGCGATTTCACGTCCGTTACTGGTAGTGATTGTTGTCGTTGGTGCCTTTATTTTTACGCGCCTTTCGCATGTCATCATTCGTCGATTGGTGCGGTATATCGCCCAACGTAGTATTTCTCGACCGTCACAATGGTGGCGAACCCGTGCTCGCTATCAAGAACTCGAACAAGGTGAAGTAGGCGAGAATCGTCGTCGGCAACGAGTCGATGCAGTCTCGCGTATGTTGCATCACTTACTAGCTGTGGTGATTTGGGTAGGCGTACTCATTGCAATCTTCCACATTCTTCAACTGAATGGTCCCCTTGTTTTGTCAAGTGCCGGATTCCTTGGTGCGGGCATCGCCTACGGGGCATCGCATAAAGTGAATGATTATCTAACAGGGCTTTCGGTGTTAATCGAAGATCGTTACGGCGTTGGCGATGAAGTGGAAATTAGTACCGCTTTTCCCAATGGTTTGCGAGGCGTTGTTGAACATATTGGTCTCGTATCAACGCGACTCCGTGATGGTTACAGCACAGTGCACCTTCCCCATATCGCATTGATTGCTGTTCGCAACATCAGTCAAGAACCTGTCGCAACAAAAATTGCTATCAAACTTCCGATCAACACCGAACGGGGAGAGGCGGCCCTGAAGGCTGCCGAAACAATCCGTGAACTCGCTGGTTCTGAACATTTGACTGAAGTGCTGCTGGTTGATGAGATCACCACCGCAACACCGATCGCCGGAGTTGATCAGATCGAGCTGAATATTCGAACGGCGCGTCCTCTGACCGCTGGTGAGCGCGAAACTTTGGTGCGACGCACCGAAGAGCGACTTTCCGCGCAGGACTCTTAACAAACGACCTCAATCGGACTAGTGTCCTTATTGTCCGTTTCTTGGACAATAGATATTGGGGGCAATATGACGAAGTATGAGCCAACGTTCGCGTCGCTATCGCAACACGAAGTTCCGGAATGGTTTCAAGATGCCAAGTTCGGCATTTTTTCGCACTGGACTGTGGGGTCGGTCCCAGCATTCGCGCCATTAGGTAAAGATCCATTCACCCTTGCTCGAGAAGAAGGCGAAGAGATGGCGTTCAGCCACACGCCGTATGCCGAGTGGTACCAGAACTCAATCAATCTTCCGGGCTCGCCTGCAGCGTTGCATCACGAAAAAGTGTGGGGCAATTGCGACTATTCAACTTTCGTCAACATCTTTCTGGAAGCAGCTAAGGGATGGGACTCCAAACGTTGGGAACAACTACTCGCTGCATCGGGAGCAAAATATTGTGTGATGGTCACCAAGCACCACGACGGTGTTTTGATGTGGCCATCTGAAACACCCAACCCAACGCATGGCGAGGAGTGGTCGTCACAACGTGATCTTGTACAAGAGTGCGCTGATGCTGCCCGCAATGCCGGTTTGCGTTTCGGTGTGTATTACTCCGGCGGCATCGACTGGACCTTCCAAGGACTTGGCATCAAAAGTTGGGCCACGTTGTACGGCGCAATTCCGCAAGACGACACGTATCACGCGTATGCCGAGGCGCACTGGCATGAATTGATTCGTAAATACAACCCTGATGTTTTGTGGAATGACATTGGTTATCCACGATTTGGCGAAGGTGCTGCGCAATTAATGGCAGATTTCTACAACGGCAATCCTGAAGGCGTCGTGAACGATCGCTTTGACTTCATTGGTGTCATGCAAGGAACAAGTCACGCTGACTTCGGAACTCCTGAATACTCAACTGAGGCTGCCGGACCAAAAAAGATGTACGAAGTCACTCGCGGCATCGGAACAAGCTTCGGTTACACGCAAGACGAAGATGACTCGACATACCTATCGATCCCCGCGCTCATCACTATGTTCGTCAATATTGTGGCTGACGGTGGAAACCTGTTGCTGAATTACGGAGCGATGCCAGGCGGCGAAATTCCGTGGGCCCAGCAGCTGCGATTAATGGCTATGGGTCAGTGGCTATCGGTCAATGGTGATGCAATCTATGGAAGTCGACCCCACGAGGTTTCAAAGTTGTCAACCGATGAAGGACTCGTGGTGCGTTTGACCAAGGGTGCGGATGGTGCAACTTATGCTTTGGTCATTGGCCGTCCGTCAACGGCGAAGATCACGATTGATGGATTGCCGAAGGGTGATGTGAAATTGCTCGGACACCATGCGCCACTGAAGCGCGAAGGCAACACAGTGACTTTGCCTAATCGTCCTGACGACACTCCCGTGTACACGTTGCGTATTCAGTAACGAGTTAGCGTCCCGACTTCACATCGAGCCAGTCGCCAGTTCGTAGTTCGATGAACTGGGTATTGGTGCCAACTAATTGATTATGGGCATGAGCGTTACTGCCGTTCACGTAATACAGAGCCTTTTGCCAAAGCTTCATATCGCGTTGTGGCTGAGTTGCTGTTGCCACCAAGGCTCGTGCATTTGCAAGCTTTGCTGCATGTGCAGATTTCTTAGGACCAGCCGTTACAGGCAACACAACAGCAACAACTGATTGCGTTGGTAACACCGCAACATCGATAGTGCCCAATGTTTCTGCTGTTGCTTTCGTGGGTTGATGAGGCTCAATCCATACTCGCCCTGAAGAATTTTGCTCATTGTCAAAAGCCTCAAAGAGATAGCCAACAGCGATCAGCCCAAGTGGAAGACCAGTTTGAGTAACGGTGACGCGAATCTCTCCACCTTCGGTACATGCCACCGTGAAGGTCTCGCCAACTTGATGGGCATGAGTTGAGGTGCAGCCAACAGCTCGAGCAGCCTTGGCTGCTTTGAGATTCCCGTGGACTGGAACATCACTCATAAGTCTCAGAGTTTCGGCTCGTAAATGATCATTCACCGATGTGCACAAAACAATCGCGCCTATAGATCCGCTCTCGAGCTGCAAGTCACGAAGCGACGTAAAACCAGCGGGATGTTGGCGATTGAATGCACCTCGAATCGGCTCTGGAGTTAGCCACGGGTCAACAAGGATTGAAGTGCCCGCAAAAGAAATCTGCCAACTCTGATAGTCATCAAGTCTGCGAAGCAACATCATTGCTATTCACTCAAATCAATTTCGTTGGAGATCGCAATGACTACTTGTTGAGCAATGTGCGCTGATGATGATCCGATATGGATGTCATACAGACCAGGGTCGACTTGCCAGAAACCTTTGTGGTTCAACGAAACACTTGCTGATTCGCCAGTTACTTGGGGTCGCAATACTGAGCGGTAAATATCACTCGGATTCCAGAATGCAAAGTCGCGGGGCGAAAGTTCAATGGTGACAACAGTGCTTTCACCAGGATTCAGATTTACTTTGGTGAAATTCTTCAGTTCTTTCTTCGGACGTTGAACTGATGAATTGCGCGGTGCAACATACACCTGAACAACTTCACTTCCAGATCGAGCCCCCGTATTCGTCACGGGAATTCGGATCTTGACTTTTTGGCTTGATGAAATTTCATTGTCATCGCAATCGGGTTGTCCTATTTCAAATGTTGTGTATGACAGACCGTGTCCGAATGGGAAACGCACTGGCAAGTGACGAGCCTCGTACCAGCGATAGCCAATGAAGACTCCTTCACCGTAACGCACTTGGCCATGTTCTCCCGGGAAGTTTCCAAATGCCGGAGTGTGTTCAATGCGTTCAGGGATTGTGGTTGGAAGACGGCCACCAGGATCGGCTTCACCAAGAAGAACATCAACAACGGCATGTCCCATTTCTTGTCCACCAAACCAGATTTGCATGACAGAAGGAACGTCGTTGGCCCATGACATGTCGACAGGCGCTCCAGTGTTGACAAGGACGATGGTCTTCTTGTTGGCTTCGGCCACAGCTCGAATGAGTTCAACCTGACGACCAGGTAACTCGAGCGTGTCACGATCGTGCCCTTCGCTTTCCCAATCGTCAGTAGTACCGACGACGACAAGTGCAATATCGCATTCGGCAGCAAGTTCAACTGCACGACGCACGGGATCGTCTTGTTCAACGAACTGCAAACCGACTTGGGCACCATGGGCCCACTGCTTATTGGTGGCATCACATTCGAGAACAAGTTGATGTTGCTGACCAGCGACGAGATCGACGATCGCAGTCAGTTCGACGCTGCCCATGCCAAAGAATGATTGACCTCGTGGCGGAATAGTTGAAGCGCCATCAACGACTAATTCACCATCGAGCAATAGTCGACATGGACTGACTTCAACGAGAGACACCACGTATTGACCAGTCGTTTCAACAGTGATGATTCCGGTTGCATTGAAGTGGTAACTCGAAGTTGGAACACCAGCATCGTTACGAGCAACCAGCAAAATGCGACCATCGGGTCGATGCACTCGGGCGAGTTCGGTGTTATTCGATGCATCACCGTCAAAGACGACAACTTCAAATCCGGGAGTTCCATCGGGGCGCTGCACCATGAGCGGATCAATGGTGGGTGTGGTTTTGTCGATGTTTCCGCCGGCCTCATGACGAACCGCGACTTTTGCACCGAGGCGCTCGCGCAATACATCAATGATCGCGGTGCGGTGATGGGGCATGACTTCGGCCGAGCCACCACCCATGATTCGCGTACGTTCAGCGTTTGGACCGATGACGGCGACCGACTTCAAACCATTGGTATTCAGTGGCAGCAACGCCTGTTCATTTACTTTTTCGTTGCGCAACAAGACCATTGAACTAATTGCAGCTCGTCGGGCGAGTTGACGATGTTCGGGAAGGTCGATGGCCATGGGTGGTTGCGGCTCGTCATCTAATGCACCAAGTCGTTCGAAAGTCGAGAGCAACGTGCGTACGGCGCGATCGAGGTCAGCTTCATCAACCCGACCTTCATTGACTGCTTCGGCCAAGAACTTTCCGTACCCGCGCGGCGGGGCTGGCATTTCAAGATCGAGACCCGCGTGCGCCGCACCCTCAGTTGTGAACCCAGCAAACCAGTCGGTCACGACAAAACCTTCAAAGCCCCATTCATCGCGCAAGATGTCTTGTAAGAGTTCGCGGTTTTCGGCACAGTACACACCGTTCATACGGTTGTACGAGGTCATAATTCCAAGTGATCCACCTTCGCGAACTGCTAACTCAAAGGGGAGCAAGTACACCTCACGCAAAGTGCGCTGATCAATCACGCTGTTGATGGTCATTCGTTCAAATTCGGCATCATTACCAACGAAGTGCTTGACCGTGGTTGCCACTCCGCGTGACTGCACTCCGCGAATGAATGACGCAGCAAGTTTTCCTGAGAGAAGTGGATCTTCTGAGTAACACTCGAAGCTTCGACCAAACAATGGTGAGCGATGCAAGTTAACGGTTGGAGCGAGTAACACTCGAGCGCCTTTTGAACGAGTTTGATGACCAAGAGCGACGCCAAGCTCTTCAAGTAAGGGGACATCAAATGTTGCTCCGAGAGCTGATCCGCATGGGATACATAGGGTCGCAACCTGAGTTCCGATACCGGGTGTGATCGGGCCACGTGCACCGGCAGGACCGTCAGTGACAGTGACTGCTGGGATATCAAAGGGATCGACTGGGTTCGTTGACCACATCGTGGCACCCGTCGTCAAGAGTGCCTTTTCCTCAATTGTCATTTGGCCAATGAGTTTGTCGATATCCCGCGTCACACTCTTGAGTTTGCCACTTTTGACCGTCTTGGCTTTGACTCAGACCCCGAAGGCTGTTGATCTGACGGCTTGAACGAGTTCATCTGGACCCGAGAGCTCGACGCGCGCCTGGTTTTGGCGACCATAGACAAACATGATGAGCTCTCCGACTTCGCCAGCCACAGTCACGGCGGGCTCACCTTTTTTAGCAACGATTGCTGAGCCTTGAGTGATCTGCAGTACGAGACCGCAAGGAGATTTGCGGGCAAATAGTCGGCCTCCTTGGGTGATCGAGGTACGCAACTGCGATTCAAGATCGTCAATTAATGTTCGTGGCTCCCAATTGGATTGGGCTCGGCGAACATCTTCAAGGTGAACAAAGAATTCAACTGTGTTGGTGAGTCGATCAACAAAAGCCAGCCGCATGGGCGAGAGACGCGGAGGTCCATTGCGAATCGCTTCGACCAATGTTTTCCAGTCTCGTTGAGCAACACCTTTGCGTACTTTTTCACCGTATGCAGCAAGTGGCTTGATCAGAATTCCGCCAGCGGCGTCGGGGCGAGATTCACGAACAATGATGTGCGCAGCAAGATCGCGAGTGGTCCAACCTTCACACAATGTCGGTGCGTCTGGACCTACTTCCAAAAAGAGATTGCAGAGTGCATGTCGTTCAGATTGTGCTGGGTTCATAGTGTTTCTCCTTGTTCGGCCTGTCTCCACGAAACTCCTGGTGGCCATTGCCCGATACCACCATTCTCAATGAGTAGTCCAGTATGTGTGCGATCAGCATGCCGACTACGCCACACCAACATTCGTTGAGCCATATGCAAAATGCGTTCTGGATCGGTGACAAGTGTCCGCCATGTTGGATCGGTAGCGATATCAAAACACAACGAAGACCCATTGCCGAATTGCACGTAGGCAGTATCAATAGTTCGATGAACTGCTAAATGACTTTCGTTCAGTCGTTCATCCCAAGGCCACTGATTTTGCACGTGTGGAATGAGCGCGTAACGCCAATCAAATTCCCATGATGCACCCTCGCGCCATGCGGTTGGTTCGTCTCCAGATAAGAAGGGGATGAGCGAATGCCCATCGCACTGCAGCGGAATTGATTGCTCCCAAATTTGCGAAAGTGTCGGAAGAAGATCGACACTTTCGGTGAATACTGTGATGACGTTTCCATGGGCATGTGGTCGCGAGGGATCGCGAATAATCATTGGTATGTGATGACTTTCTTCGAACCAAGCTACTTTTTGCACGAGTCCGTGATCACCTAGTTGTTCGCCATGATCGGCAGTCACGATGATGATGGTGTTGTCCCATTGATTGAGATCACGAAGGGTCTGCCAAAGTCGGCCCATTTGTTCATCAACGGCAGAAATCATTCCGAAGTACTGAGTGCGCAGTTGACGAATCTCTGATTCATCAACCGGTGCCGCCGTCGTTTGAATCTTCAGCAACAGATCATGAAATCCGTGACGACCGTTAGCAGGGGTAATAGGAAGACCAACATCGGCGGGGTCGTACATGTGCGCAAAATGACCGGGCGCTGAATAAGGCGGGTGAGGACGAAGATAACTGGCGTGGATAAACCAGGGTTCGTTGGCCTCGGTACTGGATAAATAATCAATGAGACAATCGGTAGTGAAACTTGAGACGCTGTGTTCGACCGGTCGCTCATGTTCGGTGTCCAACATGTGCATATGACCGAGTGATGTGTCATAGCCCTGTGTAGTTAAGAAATCAACCCACGGTTGATGAGGACCAGTGAGATTGAGCTGCCATTCAAATCCGGGCAGTATCTCTTCATAGGTCTGTAAACGCGGATCATCAGGACTGACGGTCATTCGTGGATCTATGGATTGATCGGTATAGCCAAATAGCTTTCCTTGATAACCACTTCGTTGTGCGAGTCGGGCAACGTTGTCGAATCGATTATCGAGCGGAGTTCCATTTGCGACGACTCGATGATTCATTTGGTACATGCCCGTGTAGAGCCCAGCTCGACCTGGCGCACATGGGGTTGACTGAGTGTAGTGGCGTGAAAAACGCACTCCTGATTGAGCTAATTGATCAAGGTACGGAGTTTTGACGATGAAATGATCGGCGCATGACAATGCATCGCCGCGAAATTGATCAAGAGTGATGAAGAGAACGTTTGGGCGACTGCTCATGTGTACAGCCTGCCACCAATTAGCTCTTCAGTGTGTATTGGTAACGACCATCGTTGTCAACACGATCCATTTCGCCGGCCAAGCGAAGATGCTCAAGGTGGGCGTATGTTTCGCTATCGGCCATGCCACCTTGTGAGCGTGGCGAGAAAAGATACGTTGACATTTCCATCACTGTTGTGGGTCGATTCACTTCGATGCAAGCATCGCGTAATTTTTGAAGTCGTCCAACGTGATGTTCTTTGATGTCATTGGCGCGTCCAGCAAGATCGGTGAAGATGCCGCCATGTGCCGGCAACGCAATTTTGACTTGTGGACCAAAGGCTGCGATTTTGTCGAGCGACTCAAAAAAGAGGTTGAGGGGATCTTTGGCTGGCATCATTCCGCTGATATGTGGAGTGATGCTGGGCAAGACATGATCGCCACAAATCATCAGTCCATGTTCGGGGTCGAATAAACACAAATGGTCGGCGGTGTGTCCAGGAGTATGAACGGCAACCCAATCACGACGGGCAAAGCGAAAGTGTTCGGCATCAGCTAGGCGAATTGTTGGTCGGGGCAAGCGCATGAGCTTGGGAATTCGACGAGTAACGGCAATACGCGCGCGACGCTTAAAGGGGATGTCCATTCCGGGTCCGCCCCACGGTGGAGGTTCCCACGGCATGCGATGCTTTGGCGCGTTATCTGGATCGTCAATATCGACATCGGGTGGTTCGGTTGGATCCCAAAAGACGCGAAACTTTTCGTGCGTGATGATGTCGCAACCAGTTTCGGCCTGCAGCCAATGTGCGCCACCAAAATGGTCGGGATGACTATGGGTCACAATGACCGAGTGAACCCGCTTTAAAGGAACTCCCATTTGGACGAGTCGTTTTTTGACGACTGCATAACTTGCTTTCTCGGGAAGACCAGGGTCGACCAAAGTGACACCGCGCTCATCTTCAAGCACATACATATTGACGTGACCAAGCCCTGGAATCGAGATTGGTAACTGTGCCCGTAAAACACCTGGTGCAATTTCGAGAATGTCGTCACTCGCCGGTAATTGCTCTTGTTTAGGAACACGGGGGACAGGTTGGGTCATTGAATAAAAACTTTCTCGCGGTAGAAGCGTAATTCGGCGATGCTCTCATGAACATCGTCGAGCGCGCGGTGCTTACCGACCTTGAAGGGTCGCACACTGTCGCTACCGGGATACCACCGCTTGACGAGTTCTTTGATTGTGCTGACATCAACCGAGCGATAGTGCAGGTGGTTTTCGATGTCGGGTAAATAGCGGGCTAGGAAGCGGCGGTCGGTACCAATTGAGTTGCCGCACAGCGGAACCGTACGAGCCTCGGGGACATGAGCCTTAATGAAATCGAGAGTTTGTTGGCCGGCTTGTTCGAGGGTGATCGTTGACTCACGAATCATGGTGAGAAGTCCGGATTTTGTATGCATATCGACCACGAACTTGTCCATAACCGCCAAAACCTCGTCGGTTTGATGGATCACAAGATCTGGTCCTTCGGCGATCACATTGAGTTGGTCATCGGTGACGATTGTTGCAATTTCGACGATGACGTCTTTTTCGGGGGTGAGCCCCGTCATCTCTAAGTCCATCCACACAAGCACATTGGAGACGATACGCCATGGCTATGGCGTTCTATCAATGCGCCGTTTTCAATTTTGGGTGTTGAGCGCGTATCGTCATGGCATGACCGATCTGCCACTCAGCATTTCTGTTGTTCGTCTCGACAAACAACTTGAACTTCCGACCTACGCCCATGATGGTGATGCGGGCCTTGATTTGCTGGCCCGCGAAGAAATCACCATTTCTCCAGCTGGCGGCCGCGTCTTGATGCCGACAGGCATTTCGATCGCTATTCCTAGTGGATATGCGGGTTTTGTGTTGCCCCGAAGCGGGCTCGCCCTCAAGAACGGAGTCACCGTGCTCAATAGCCCAGGGCTCATTGATTCGGCCTACCGCGGCGAAATCAAGGTGGTTTTGGTCAATACTGACCCCCGTAACCCGTACCGCATCAGCCGTGGCGACCGCATTGCTCAACTCGTGATTCAGCCTGTCTCACAGGTGCAGTGGAATGAAGTGAACAAACTTGACGACAACGACCGCGGCGGCGGCTTTGGACATTCTGGTCGTTGATTTTGGCTGGTCGTTGATTTTGGCTGGTCGTTAATTAAGCAGCAGCGCTCATTTTGGCCACTTCGGCCACAATGAGATCTCGAACTCGCTCACGTAGAACCGGAATATCGTCCTCGGTCATACCAGCGGTACTGATGGGTTCAAGTACGCGAACTTCGGCATTGGTATCGCCCATTCGCCAGTCATGCTTACGAAGTGCCGAGCGGGTGCCATGAACTGCCATCGGCAAGATGGGGGTGCCCGTCGTAATAGCCAGTCGGAATGCACCATCTTTAAAGGCCCGAATTTCTCCATCAATACTGCGGGTGCCTTCGGGGAAAATCATGACGGACATTTTGCGATCAAGCCAGGTCTCACAGACTTTTAATGCTGCAGCGCCACTTGAGCGATCTCCCCGAACAAGTGAAACGTCTCCGGACATTTTCATCATCCATCCGACTAACGGAATTTTGAGGATCGTTTCTTTGCTCAACCATTTCATTTCGATCTTCAGGTGGCTGATCAAGAGCATGTCGACGAAACTCTCGTGGTTTGACACCATCACATATGGATTGCGTTTGTTCTTGGGCAATTCACCACTCGTGCGAAATTTCCATAGAGGGTTGAGCCACTGGTGCAAAACACAAAGTCGTCGGAAGGTGTAACCAGTCAAATAACGACCTTTGTCAAATGGCATCGTCGCAATCCAGACAGCAAAGACCAAGGGTGTCCACACGATGACAATGACACCGAGGGCAAACCAACTCCAAAAACTCAAAACGCTTCTTTTCAGCACATTTCATGTTCGCACATGAAAAGGTGTCATAAGGTTGTTCTGTGAGCCACCCGATCATCGAATTCACCAAGACGCCCTCAGAACATCATGTTCAGGAGCTTTTTGAACAAGCCAAAGCGGTTCAAGCACGAGCGTATGCACCGTATTCGCACTTTTTAGTTGGCGCCGCAATCCTGACAATTCAAGGAAATATTTATGTCGGCTGCAACGTTGAAAACGCCGCGTATCCAGTTGGAAACTGTGCTGAAGCGAGCGCAATTGCCGCGATGATCGCCGGAGGAGAAAAAGACATCCTTGCTCTCGTAACTATCTGTGACAGTTCTGAAGTCGGGACATGCTGCGGTGGTTGTCGTCAGCGCGTGCGCGAGTTCGCCAAGACTGAGACCGCGATATATGCCTGTGGACCAGATGGAGTTCGAGCAATCTTTACAATGGAACAACTCTTGCCAACTTCATTTGGCCCCGACAATTTGGTCGGTTTTATCTCATGACCGATCATCAATCAGCAGAACGCATTTTGTCGCTGATTGATCTCACTAATTTAAATGATGTTTGCACTGATGAAGAAGTCAATGAACTTTGCGCCCGCGCCCACGGAGAATTTGGCAAGACAGCGGCAGTTTGCGTTTGGCCGCGATTCGTTGACCTGAGTGCGTCGCTTTTGAAACACACTTCAATCAAAGTTGCCACTGTTGTCAATTTTCCGCAAGGAGGTACCGATGTTGCTGCAGTCGTTGATGCCACTGTGGCAGCGCTTGATGTTGGAGCCGACGAAATTGATTTGGTTCTGCCGTACGAATCGATGCTCAAAGGTGACGAAGCATCTGTCGTTTCTATGTTGCAAGCCGTTCGCGAAATAGTTCATGCCCCAGATCATTTGAAAGTGATTTTGGAAACAGGCGAACTTTCTGATCAAGGCATCATTCAAAGAGCTTCAGAATTAGCAATCAAGGCTGGCGCTGATTTCATTAAGACATCAACTGGCAAAACAAAAGTCTCTGCAACAACCGAAGCAGTGAAGACAATGTTGCAAGTCATCCGCGATTCTGGACGACCTGTTGGCCTCAAGCCATCTGGTGGAATTCGGACTGTTGCTGATGCGCAGCAATATCTTGATTTAGCCGATGCCATCATGGGACCGCAATGGGCAACACCTCAAACGTTTCGATTTGGGGCAAGCGGGTTGCTTGATGCTGTTGAGGCTGAACTTCGCTCGTGAATTGCGCATAACCTAGGGATATGTCCGGTTCGTCGGCTCGAGTGCCTTATCTCAATTCAAAATTGCAGGGCTTTGGCTCAACCATTTTTGCTGAAATGACCGCGCTTGCTGCCGAAACAAACTCCATCAACCTCGGGCAAGGTTTTCCGAATTACGACGGCCCGCAAGGCACATATTTCATCACGGTTGATATTCGACCCATACAACCTGACGGTGATGGCTATGCATTTTGTCGATCGCTTCCGCACAAATGTGGAGTTGTGGGAATCCCAAATGTGGTCTTTGATGATCGTGCTCATCAGCACGAGGGAAGACACCTGGTTCGTTTCGCTTTTTGCAAGCAATACGCGATGATTGACGATGCAGTGTCACGATTGAAGGCAATGTCATGAAGTTTGCGGCGATTCAACACGACATCGCTTGGTGCGATCGAGAAGCAAACTTCGACCACCTGCGTGCACTCATCGCCGAGGCCGAGTTAAACGGTGCTGAGTTTGTGCTTCTCACCGAAACGTTCTCGACAGGATTTGCCGTTGACAATTCATCGTTCGCCGAGGTGACTGGCGGACCTTCATCGCAATTCTTGGCCTCAATGGCAAAAGAACATCACATCTGGATTGGTGGAACCTGCCCAGAACTTTCTTCAACATCAGGCGATGGACGACCCGCAAACACCTTCGTAGTCGTCAGCCCCGAAGGTGTTGAACATCGATACGAGAAAATTCACCCCTTTACTTTTGGGGGAGAAGACAAACATGTTCGACCCGGTGGCGAATTCGTCACGATTGATGTTGGCGACTTACGAGTATCGCTATTTGTTTGCTACGACTTACGCTTCGCCGATGAATTTTGGCAACGCGCCAAAGACACTGATGTCTTCTTAGTTCCTGCCAACTGGCCAGAGTCACGCAACATGCACTGGTTGTCTTTATTGCAGGCGCGCGCAATTGAAAATCAAACCTATGTGATTGGCTGCAACCGCATCGGTCAGGGTGGATCGTTGGTATATAGCGGCGATAGCAGAATTTTTGATCCCTACGGCGAAACCCTTGCTCAAGGTGCACCTCATGAAGAATGCATTTTGTATGCCGACATCACGCGTGAACGTGTCACCGAGGTACGTGACAAATTTCGTTTCTTACAAGACCGTCGCTCGTAATTTCAGCGCAAAGTCTTTGCCATCAAGCTGACGAGTTTGCCGCTGCCAGAAACTTGCTGGCCAACTTCAACAAATCCGAGGCGTTCATGGAAGCGCAGTGAACCTTCATTGCGCGGCTTCAGATTGACCTCGAGAGTAAAAAGTGGTTCGGTACTTCGTGACTCGACTTCGTTGTAGAGAAGGGAGCCATAACCCTTGCCTTGATGTGACTCGGTGAAAGCGACCCGATCGAGATAGATAAATTCGTTGTACTTGTCGCAGAACCATTGATAGTTCGTACTGCGATAGGGCAGGCCTGGCTTCATGATGAGGCAGTAACCGACGAGTGCCTGATCGACTTCAATGCCCAAGGCAAGAAACGACCACTCGAAGATTTGCCGCATGGTTTCCTCGGTTTCGGGACCGACTGCGGGAATATTTTCTTGGTTGATCGCCAACATCACTTCGAGGTCATCTGCGGTGAGTTCACGAATTATGGGCACCCGACAAAACTAGTTGGCGAAGTGGGGCGTAATATCTCTTCATGTTGTTTGCCAAGAAGAACACCGCAATGGTCGCTCCCGAAAATGCATTGCCTGGTCGCACCGATCAGACCATGCCAGTTCCCGAGAAGCATTTCGTGCTTGACGCACCACTACGTGGACCGTGGCCGGCTGGTACCGAAACAGCGGTATTCGGTATGGGATGTTTCTGGGGTGCCGAGCGTTTGTTCTGGCAACTCCCTGGTGTCTATTCAACTGCCGTCGGATATGCCGGTGGCTACACACCCAACTGTACTTACGAAGAGAACTGCAGTGGATTGACAGGTCACGCTGAGGTGTTCTTTGTGATCTTTGATCCCAAAGTCATTACATATGAATCACTCTTGAAAGTCTTTTGGGAAAATCATGATCCTACGCAAGGTATGCGTCAGGGCAACGACATGGGTTCGCAATACCGCAGCGCGATTTACACGACGAATGACGAACAAATGGTTGCTGCACGCGCGACCCACGATCTCTTCCAAGAAAAGCTCAGGGCTTCTGGTTATGGAGACATCACAACTGAGATCGCACCTATGGGCGAGTGGTTTTACGGTGAGCCTTACCACCAGCAGTATCTTGCTAAGAACCCGAACGGCTATTGCGGTATTGGCGGAACTGGTGTGTCTTGCCCAATTGGTACCGGCGTCTAAAGAAACTAGGCCGCTGATTTGATTTCAGTCGGTGCCGCTCGTCTCACAACGCGAAGTCGTTCAATAGATTCGCCAGCAAGCCATGACAGTGTGCGGTTGTACGAACGTTGAATGATCTGTCCGCCAAGTCGTTCAAGACTTGCGGAACGACGCCCAGA
>CAMDCI010000035.1 GCA_945889715.1 Bifidobacterium breve
GGCCGTTGGGAGGCGCTCATCGGTGGCGTGCTGTTGATCTTTACCGCCATTACGAATCCTGAAGGAATCGCTGGTGGAATTCGTATGCAGGTGGCCGAGAAGCGTCATCAGAAAGAACTGGCGAAGCAAGAGAAGTCCGCTCTAGCTTCGGCCTAGTTGGTTAGGGTTTTTTCAGTCAATGATTTGAGTGCCAGGAGGCAACAATGAAGAAATTTGTCGGTGTAGTTGTTTCAGCAGTTGCAGTTATTGGCTTGTCATCATGTGGTGGCGATGATGGCGGCTCCGGATCGGGCGACGCCAAGAAGGTCACTGACGCGCTTGTCAGTTCGGCGGCAGAGTCTGACGTGACCATCGATGAGGCGTGCGTCTCGGATGTCGTGAACAAACTCAGCGCAGCCGACCTGACCCTTGTTGTGGACAATCTTGAGGGCTTGGTCGATGGCTCGGTTGATATGACCACTCTTGACATTTCTGACGAGGGAATTGCGACCCTTGAGTCAACTTTTGATTGCGTCGCCGGCAGCTGAACTTAAATTTGAGTGACTGCAGGAGAACCTGCAGTCACCTTGAAGGTCTTCCACACCGAAGTTGTTGAACCCTCAACCAAATTGTTGTCAACAATTCGGTACTCGGCCGTCCAGTCGTTCGCGGTCACGGTATGAAGGGTGTAACCCCGGTGCGAAGTCTCCGCATCGATGATGTTGGGAAGGGCGATTAAGAGTCCTTCGGTGTCAGTTGAAACATTGCCTGAAGATGAAATCGAAGTGGAGACAAACTCGGCACCCATGGCGGTGGTTGGGTTGGAGTCAGTTGTTAACTGGCCAACACCGGCAAGGTGAATATCGCCGGTGAGAACGACAAAGTTTTCAACTCCCTGATCAACGATGTCTGACAGGATCCGATTTCGATCGGGTGCATATCCGTCCCATTGGTCATAGTTAAGAACTGCCGCACCGAGTCTGATGTCGGTCATGACTGTTTGATTAGCCATGACATTCCATACTTTGGTGGTGTCGTTGATGTTGTCGGAGAACCACTGTTCTTGATCGGCGCCAAGCATTGTTCGTGCCGGATCAAGTGCTTCATCACACGCAGGTTGTGTGCTGAGAACAGCGTCGCCACATGCTTGATCGTCACGATATTGACGCCCATCGACCACTAAAAGATTGAGCAGATCGCCCCAAGAAAATTGACGATAGATGGTCAGACTTTCATCGGTGGGCGGATCAAGGCGGACGGGCATGTGTTCCCACCATGCTTGATACGCAGCGGCACGTCGAGCGGCGTGTCCCTCAGCATCGGCTGAATCTTGGGGCGTCAAGTTCGCGTAGTTGTTTTCAACTTCGTGATCGTCCCATGTGATCACCCATGGGCATTCGGCATGTGCTGCCTGAAGCAGTGGATCGCTTCGATACAACGCATATCGATTGCGATATGCAACAAGATCCTTTATTTCATCGCTGTTGTGTAATCGAACAGTCGTGGCATCAAGAGTGCCGACACCACTCTCGTAGATGTAGTCACCCAAGAAAGTCACTAGGTCGGGAGATTGTTCGACAAGATCGGCATAGGCGTTGTAGAAACCGTCGGTGTAGTTCTGGCATGACACCGCCGCAACTTTGATTGGCGTTGTTGATCCACTCGGAGACGACAAGCGTGTTTTCCCGATCGGGCTGACATAGTCGCCAATTCGGAATCGATAGAAGACGATTGATTCACCCGTTGATAATGGAACATCAATATGAACTGTATGTCCAAATCGTTCTTCGGCAGTCGCGAGCCCCGACGAAACGATGTCATCAAAAGTATCGGTGCTCGACACTTCCCAAAGAACCTCAATATCTTGGGCGGGCATGCCGCCGCCGTTGAGCGAGTCGACCGCAAGGCGAGTCCACAAGATCACTGATTGGTCTGTTGGGTCACCAGAAGCGACCCCAAGGGTGAATGGATCGCTTGTGAGATCAGTCTGAGGAACCGGAGAAGTTGTGGGGGCCACCGACGTTGAAGCGGCTGATGAATCTGGTGCCGGCTCTGTCGAGGATTCATTTTTCGAACAGGCCACAACAACCACTGAGGCACTGAGAGCAAAGAACATACGACGTGAAATAGGAGAAGTCATAGGGCGAGTTTTACAGATTTCGTCAAGAGTGTGAGACATGAACGCAGGCGATTCCTTTGATTTCACGACTAGTTCATTTGACCTATAGATCGTCTGTTTTTTACGAGCCATCTTCTCTGACAACGACACCGTTGTGGGGCTCTGAATTCCCACAGTGTCAACACGGAGGGAAGATTGATGAAACGAAAATGGTGGATAACAGCACTGGTCATCTTGGGCGCATGTGGTGGAACATCGGGAGCGGTCGTTGGCGAATTATCAGGCGCTGGGCCCCTGCTTCTGGAGACAACTCCAGACGGTCGTTCAACAACGACAGTGCCCATAGAAAAGATTGAACCGACAACTACGACAATTGTTGCCGATCTTGAGAGTTCGTTTGCGCAATTGATGCAGGCACGTGTTGAGTGTGGTCGAGATCCCTATTCATGTGATGTGGCGACCTTTACTGAAGTGAATAGTCCGATCTACAGCGATCTTCAGCAACTGATAGCCGAGCGTCGAAGTGCTCACATCACGGCGACTGGTGGCGGAGCAATTCGTTATCGAATTGACAAGACGCAAACTCTCTCTGATTCGAGTGCTCTTGTGTATACCTGCATCACTGATGATGTGGTGCTGGTTGACGGAGACATCATTTTTGATGACTCAATGATGAGTTCATTGGTGACTTTCACCTTGGTCAAAGTCGATGATCAATGGCTGTGGAATCAAGGCACTCCCACCCGCTGGACCACCGAGGAGGACTTATGCGATTTCGACGCTTGAGTCTTGCGGGCCTTGTCATTTCGTTGCTCGTGATGCTGTGTGCCGATGTTCATCGTCAAGTGCTTGCAGTCGATGCACCAGTTGGAAGTGGTGGGGCCGATGGTGGTTCGATTTGGGCAGGTGTTCAAACCTCGTCACCACCGAACGGATCTGGTGTTGACTCATCGGGCTATCGATGGGTGCCAGCCACCATCTACGACAGCGGTATCGGAGCAACAACTGGAATTACCAAGTTGGTCGGTTCAGTTCGTTACGACCTGTATGAGCGACATGCACCCGATGGTGGAATGACGTTGGTGTGGATTCCGCGTCCGTCAACTGCGCAGTTAGCTCAGAACGCGGCGATCTTGGTGAGAGGACGATTACCTCAACCATCGGTGATGACTGCTCCACCGACCGATCAGGTAGTGGTGAATGTTGGGATGTGGTTGTGGGCGAGTACAGATTGGTGGTATCCGGTAACGGCCATGGCGTGGGTGCCGACAGTGTTTGGTTCAGCATGGGCGCGTACGACTGCAACTCCTGTTCGCCTTCGGTTCATTTCTCAAGACGATGGAACATCGAATGGTGGCTTGGTTGGAGCAATGCAATGTGATGGACCTGGCATTGAATGGAGCGTGCCTCTTGGAGACGAAGCGATGTCTCCATGTATGTACACCTATCAACATTCATCAGTCAGTCGAGATGGGGGAGTCTTCGTCGGTGTTGTATCAGTTGATTGGGAAATCTCGTGGACATCAAATACTGGCGGCAGCGGCTCGTTGCCGTCGTATACAACGAGTTCGTTTCTGGCGTTGAGAGTTGACGAACTTCAGGCGCTTGTTGAATGAACTTCGCCAGGATCACCTGTGGCATATTCACCTGGTGTCCGCTGAGACCACACCACGCCGATGATGACGAGTGCGGCGCCAAGTAACTGAATTGCTTTGAGTGAATCTCCAAGAATGACAACAACCCAAATCAAAGTGAGAACTGGTTCGGTTGTTGCCACAAGCGCTGCTGAAGCCGGACCAAGATGACGTACGCCCAAGAAGAATCCCATACTTGCGATCACGGTGCTGATGAGGGCCAAGCCAAACATCGAACCGACACCATTAAACGTATGTGGAAAATCGGGTGGCCATTTGATGATTGCAATGACGACAGCAAATGCTAAAGAGCCAGTCAAACTCCACGCAGATGCAACAAGACCGTCACCAGCTTGATCACCCCTCACTAAACGTTCGCTGAAGATCATGTAGGTGGCGTACATCACCGCGTTACCGAGGGTAAGTACGAGTCCGAGCACTGTTGCTCCACCAGCGCCATCGAGAACTTCTGGAACCGTCAGTGCGATACCGACGAGAGTGATCGCAACGGCAATCCATACGTGCTTTGATGCGGGTCGTCCCAATAACGAAGCACCAACGGCGACCATCGCGGGGTAGGTGTAAATGATGACGATGTATAACGCGCCCGGCATACGGTCAAGGGCGGCAAAACCTAACCACGAGACTGAACCGAAAACGAGGCCTGCAGCGAAACGAGGTTTCCACGCCACAGAAAACGGACTGGGACCACCACGCCGATGGCGGATAACGATGAAGATCCAAGCAGTAGGAACTGCGATGAAGAAGCGCCACAACAAAACATCGACAGCGTCAAGTTCTTTCAGAACAGTTTTACCAAAAATGGTGAACATCGAATAAGCACTGGCGCTGATGAGCATCCATATGACACCAAGTTTTTTTGACGACACGAAAGGGAAACGCTACGCCATCAGACCGTCAGTAGCGCGTTCTGCCACCATTTTTAAGATCATGTCCTCAAGAGCGGTGGCTGTAATGGCGGGCGAATACAGGTGGCCTTGATGGGTCGTGCAACCAAGGGCTAGCAGTGCATCAGCCTGGGCTCCGCTTTCAACTCCATCAGCCGAAATACTGAGACCCAGATCTTTGGCCAAGTTAACCATGGCGCGTACAACAGCACGATCGTTGGCTTGTGAGGTGAGCGAGTCGACATGAAGTCGATCAACGCGAACTTCATCAAGGGGTAGCGAACGCAACATTGAGAGAGACCCGCCACCACGACCAGCGTCTTCAAGACAAACTCGGGCACCAAGTTGACGCATCTCGGTTAAGACACCTGCGGCACCAACAAGATCGCTGAACATCGCGGTCTCGTACACATCAAGAGTCAACATGTTCGGATTGATTCCGGTGAAGTACGACGCCACCTGCCCATCACGCCAAGCGCGCGGAGTACAACGATGCGGCAAGTTGACGCGGAATCGAAATCCGGTAGGAAGTCCAAGCGCAACAAGGCGGCGAATGACGGGCCGTGATTGTTGCATGATGACTGATGTCAGTCGCTCAAGCGTGCTGGCATCCTCGGCCATTGTGAGCATCGCACCAGCACTTGTAATGGTTCCGTCTCGGCGAACCCATCGAGCCAAAATTTCTGCACCGATGATTTGCCCGGTACTGGCATCAAATTCGGGTTGGAAAAATGGCACAACGTCGCCGGCATCGATGGCAAGACGTAACGAACGTTCTTCGGCTGCTCGTCGTTGCATTTCAATTCGGATATCTGAGGTAAAGATCTCAACGCGATCACGACCAGCATCTTTTGCACGATGTAATGCGACGTTGGCAAATCCAATGAGTTCGTTAGCGGTGTCATTGGCGTCGGGTCCAATAGCAACACCGATACTTACTGAAATTCGAACAAGCCGACCACTGAGTTCAAGGGGTTCACTCATGACCTGAGCGAGACGATGTGCAACGTCGGAAACTCGAGATATGTCCGATGCTTCATCAATCACAATGATGAACTCGTCGCCCCCCAGGCGTCCAGCGATGCAACCAGCTGGCATGACTGTGCGGATGCGCCGACCTATGACTTGTAACAGTTGATCTCCGGCTCCATGACCGAGTGAATCGTTGATGCTCTTAAAGCGATCAACATCCATGAAGAGCACTGCGATTTTGTGTGAGTCGCGACTGCTAAGAATTTCATGTTCGAGGTGCTCAATGATTCCGTGGCGATTCAGTAACTCGGTTAACGAGTCGTGTGCGGCAACGTGTGCCAAGCGGTCGTTGGCTTGAGCGAGTTGTTCTTGTTCGGTCTGCAGGCTGACGACGAGTTGGCGAGTACGAGAACGCTGGCTTAATAAGGTGGCAATGCTGATGACCGTGAGCACTGCGACGGCCACCAAGAGAGCCGGAATAACAGTCGTCGCGATAAGCACCTGTGTGTATCGGCCAGTTGATTGACCGACTTGACACTATTTACGCAGGCGGGGGAAGACCATGGGGGTGTTGGCCTTGTAGGCATCCCAGCCGGGGCGACGCTCGGCACTGCGCTTTTCGGCGATCGGAATACTGGCCGTGTAGAACATAACGGTCATTGCCACGGCTCCGATTCCGGCCCACCACGCGCCCGGATGGGCTGCGAGGACGAAGAGAAAAAGCGACCACCACCAGCACATTTCTCCCAAATAGTTGGGGTGGCGCGAGCGTGACCAGAGACCGGTATTGAGCACATCTCCGGGCTGTTTGGTGCGGTTGAAGCGGCGTAAATCAAGATCGGCAAACTGTTGCAGGGCGACTCCCGTGAGGGCCATCACGATTGCAATGACGTCCAATACTCCAAAGTCGTGATGGGAATGTGAGGCCACGATGGCCATTGGAATCGAACCCAGGGTGACCACGATCAGGGGGAAGAGGTGGACCGAAGTCAGACTGACCGCCCACCTCGGCATGGGGGCGGTTTCGTACAGCATGCGGTAGCGCCAGTCTTCATGGTTCAGTCCGGTCCAGCCGATCGCCCAGTTAGCGGTTAAACGAAGTCCCCACAACGTGGCACAAACAGCAACCGCGAGTCGCCTGAGGTCGGCGTCGGAAAACTTGCCTGGATCATCGAGCACGATGCAGAACCAGATAGCGAAACTCGGAGGTATGACGCTCCACCAGGCATCAAAGGTTGATCCGTTACCGACGATTTGGCTGGCAATGTAGAGAAAAACGACCGATGCGACGTATCCCCAAATGAGTCCCTTGACGGGATGCTCTGTTCCAATTGAGGAAGCAATGAGCAGCGCGCCAGTGACGGCGATGACATACAAGGCGAAAATCAAAGCAAATGACCGTGACCGTGTCCATGATGATGTGTCAGAAGAATTCATCCTGACATCTTGTCCTAAATTGACATTGATTAGCGGGTTCTGCGTGTCTCGCAACGACCCGATGACATCTACGCTGAAGCCATGAAGCGCCGCCTCATCAGCATGCCTGGGCTGATTCTTGGTGCCGTGATTTTGACAGTGGCGATACCCGCGTGGTTACCACTCGTGTTGGTGATTGATGCATGCCGATTGAAATGGCGTTTCCCGTTGGCACGACTTTTGTCTTTTGCAGTGTGTTGGGCGTGGCTCGAAACTACTGGGGTCATTTGTTCCGCGCTGTTGTGGGTGACGGGTCAGAGTAAGAACTTGCCAAAGCATTACGCGTTGCAACGTTGGTGGGCCGATCGACTTTTACAGGCGTTGAAAGCAACTTGTGGCTTCTCAGTTGAGGTTGAAAACGTTGATGCATTGAAACCTGGACCGGTTTTGATGTTTGCCCGTCATGCCAGTTTGGCTGATTCATTAGTTTCGGCATATGTCGTGACGACGCTTGCGCAGATGAATCCGCGGTATGTCTTAAAACGTGAACTCTTGGCCGATCCCTGTCTTGATGTTGTGGGTCAACGTTTACCGAATCATTTTCTTGATCGCCAGGCAACTGACTCGACTCCCGAGTTAGAAGCACTTGAAACGTTGGTAACAAATATTGATGCTTCAACTGTGGGGATCATTTTTCCCGAGGGCACTCGTGCCAACCAGAAGAAGCGTGCGCGAGCTCTAGAAAAGATTGCTGTCATTGATCCAGCCCGTGCCGATCGCTTGCACGAGATGAAACATTTGTTACCACCGCGACCAGCAGGTGCAGCAGCCATGTTGCGAGGTTGTCCAAGTGCCGACGTTGTCTTTGCTTGGCACGTTGGTTTTGAAGGACTCGATACTTTTGGCGGAATATTGCGGGCTATTTCTTCTCGTATGCCACCGATTCGCTTTCATTTACGTCGAGTCGAACGTGCGGGGATTCCTAGTAACTCAGTAACTGACACCGGCGAGTTAACAAAGTGGTTAGATAGTGAGTGGATGTACATGGATCGCGAAGTTGGCGAAGCATTAGAAGCAAGAAATGGGATGAGGAGAAATCATCATGGGTGAAGTGATGTTGAGTTCGGCTGCAGGAATCGTTGCCTTAATGCTGACAACCTGGATTATTAGTTTGATCAAGAAAAATGCGTCCATCGTTGACATTGTGTGGGGGCTTGGTTTTGTCTTGGTTGCATGGATTTCACGCGCTGTTGCCGACGGTGACAACGCTCGTCAATGGATCTTGACTTTGATGACGACAGCTTGGGGTTTACGACTTGGTCTGTATTTATTGTGGCGTAATTCGGGCCATGGCGAAGACTTTCGCTACCGCGCGATGCGCAAGCACTGGGGACCACGATTTCCGATCATTAGTTTGGTGACGGTTTTCGGTTTACAAGGCACGTTGATGTGGATTGTTTCGCTACCGGTTCAGATTGGTCAATCAGATGCAACACCGAAAGTCGGGTTGCTTGCCTTCGTTGGAATTGCCGTATATCTGATCGGTTTGTTCTTTGAAGTTGTCGGCGATGCACAACTCGCCAAATTCAAGGGCGATGCATCTAATGCGGGCAAAGTGATGGATCAGGGATTGTGGAAGTTCACTCGGCACCCAAATTATTTTGGTGACTCGTGTGTGTGGTGGGGAATCGCGATCGTTGCCGCCGAAACTGGAAGTGGAGCCTGGGGCTTTATTGGCGCAGCAGTGATGACATTCTTCTTACGCCGGGTGAGTGGTGTGACTTTGTTAGAGAAATCATTGAAGAAGCGCCGTGAAGGTTATGACGGTTACATTGCGCGAACGAGTCCGTTCTTCCCTCGTCCACCCAAAAAGATCTAATAATTGCAGTGAAGCACCTAGTGTGGGCGAGTGACTCAGGGCGAAACGACAATCGAGAAGAAGTCGTTTCGTTTTCGTGCTGCGGCACTTTTGCTCGCCATCGTGATGGTTGGTGCCGGTATCTCAATGATGGTTTCAGCACATCTTGGTGTTGCGCCGGCTGATGTTTTCTCAACTGGTGGAGCCAAGCAACTGAATATAGGTGTTGGCACGATGGGTTGGATTAGTGGCGCACTCTTCACATTGCTGGCTATTGCCGTGAAGCGTCCGCCCACTTGGGGAACATTGATCGGCACAGTTTTAGTTGGTCAAGTCGTCAATATTTTTTTGCCACTGATGCCTGAGCCAACATTGATGTTGTGGCGCGTCATCATGATGATTGCGGGAATGGCATTGCTCTATTTCGCAATATCAATTGGAGTGGCCACAACACTCGGCACGGGTCCGATAGAGCTACTGATGCTCGGTCTGAATGACAAAGGTTTGAGTATGCAAGTTGGTCGTTGGGGTATTGAAGCTGTGGTCGTTACCGCCGGCATTTTGCTTGGTGGACAAATAGGTATTGGTACGATTCTCTTTGTTATTTTGACCGGACCAATATTGGCACGTACTTTGCCACCCATGACCCGATTCATGGGAACAGATGTCATTCAGCAACCAACAGGGCTTGATGCCTAATTTGATTTTGGAAGGCGACTCGACAACACGTTGTTGGCCTCAAGCGCGGTGATTTCGTCGTCATTCATATGCAAAATGTCGCGAAGCACATTGCGATTATCTTCACCGCGATAGCGCGGCTCGCCAGAAGTTCCGACTTGGCTATGCGTGAAGTGCCAGGGGGCATTCGGAATACGCACCTCGCCACCGATTCGATCGGGAACGCTCGTGATTGCGCCCCTCGCGGTTGACCAATCGCTTTCGGCGATTTCACGAACGCTGCGCATCACTCCAACAGCCAAGCCGAATTGGGCACAACGATCTTCAAAAGCTTGAGCAGTGGGCAGCGTGAGCGCCCAAGCTCGCATTTCATCTTGCAGTGCCCCCAGGTTTCGTAAACGCGTTTGCACATCAGCAAATCGGGGATCGGACAATAATTTGGGCTGATCCATTGTGTTCACGATGATTTCAAAGGTTCCACGTTCTGCGGGGTGGCCACTAATCACAACCGTGCTGCCATCGGCAACTTGCATGATGGGATAGTCACCTGGCTGGAATGATCGAATCCAATTTGGGTCAACGATTCCGTTATACAACTCGTCGTGTACGTGTTCATTGACGTACAACATGGTCTCGGCCATTGAGACATCAATGCGCTCTCCCTGCCCAGATCGTTCACGTTGAAAGAGTGCGGCCAAAATTGCAGTTGTCGTTTCAAGAGCGGTGTATGTATCGGCATGAGACCACGGGTCGTTTGAATAATCGCCACCGCGAGCGTCACCCTGCATTCGGGTCATTCCACTTTCGGCACCAATGACTGTTGCGTAGGCACGGCGATGAACCCACGGGCCGTCGGCTCCGTAACCACTGATTGACGCATATATGAGCCGCTGATTGATCTTTGCCAGAGTTTCGTAGCCAAGCCCGAGCCGATCCATGACACCAGCGCGATAGTTCTCTAGAACAACATCGCTTTCGGCAGCGAGGCGGCGAAAAATGTCGGCACCTTCGGGCGTTGATAAATCAAGACTGATGCATTTCTTGCCGGCATTTTGTTGAATGAAATATGTCGCCAATGAGCCGACACGTGGACTGGAGAATCGTGTGAGATCACCTTCAGGTGGTTCGACCTTGATCACTTCGGCGCCGTAGTCGCACAACATGCGGCCACAATGTGGACCAGCGAGTACCCGCGTCAGGTCAAGAACTCGAATTCCCGAGAGCGGCGACGACGACTGATTCATCTATCTATGATGCCTTGTTGAACACGCATGTAGCGAATATTCAAGGCTTTGTTTAGGACGCAAGGTAGTTCTTCAACGCGAGTCGAATGACTTCACTGCGAGTTTGACCTGAATCGTGTACTCGAAGATCTAACTCGTCAACTAAATCGGCGTTCAGTCTGACTGGGACAATGATCGAAGGGTCTTTCCCAAGGCGGGGACGACCTCTGATTCGTTTGATCTGAGAAAGATCAAACTGTTCATGTTCAATTTTTTCTGACATGACTTCAAGTTCGCGATCGCTGATAACTCGGCCGCTTTTTAACACGTGGTGCGGATTCGCCTTCTTCATGAATGGTTACCTTTCTAAGAGTGGATGAAATTGCGGGCGCAGAGACATGGAATGAATGATGAGCAATTCATCGTGGTCGGTGATGACTCCAATGAGTTCAAGAAAATTTCCCTCGATGTTTGGTCCGATGATCAAAATCCGGCCTGATCCGTCGGAGTCGTCAATGTGAAAGTGGTGGTTGGCGAAGTGCAGTGCATGTTTTATCTCGTTGACTGATTGTCCGTGTTTGAGGGCAGAAGGGTGAATATGAAGCTCAGAATATTGTAATACAAAAATTGGAGATCTGAAATACCGTTGTTTTCGCCTTTTATGTTTCCCCACATGGAGATGTGGGTCGCTTGCCGACATTTGGGGTGAATGTGGCACGATCTGGTTATGTCTTCAACCCGTAATCCTCATCCTTTGACCGGCCAAGTTGCACTGATCACCGGAGGTGGATCGGGCATCGGGCTCGGTTGCGCTCGGGAATTGGTTCAAGATGGAGCGACAGTGATGTTGGCTGCTCGCAATGTTGAACGCCTTGAAGCCTCGGCGACTGAATTGCGCTCGATCGCCGAAGGCGGAGCTCAGGTCCTCACCGTTGCTTGCGATGTCACGAGTGAACAGAGCGTGACTGAAGCATGTGCGGCGGCGAACAACGCTGGCAAGTTCACCATGGTGGTTGCCAACGCTGGTTATGGCGGTGGTGGACCAATCCACTTGACGTCGCTTGATGACTGGAATGGAATCCTTGGCACCAATCTCACTGGTGCATTTTTGACAATCAAACATTCGGTGAGTCACTTAGCCGCTCATGGTGGCGGTTCGATCGTGGCGATTTCGTCGATTGCTGGCCCAGTCACGCATCGCTTCATGACTCCGTATGACGTGTCAAAGGCCGGACTGGAAATGTTGATTCGTCAAACTGCCGACGAATTAGGTTGTCGGAACATTCGCGCGAACGCAGTACGACCAGGACTCGTACCGACTGATGCAACTGAAGGCATCATGACACTCGATGTGATCTTGAATGATTACCTCGAGCAAATGCCGTTAGGTCGCGTTGGCAGCACCGAAGACATTGGCAAACTCGTGCGCTTCTTGTTGGGTGACGAGAGTTCGTGGATCACCGGCACATGCATTAGTGCCGATGGCGGACACCACTTACGTCGTGGACCAAATATTGAACCCGCAATGGAAATGGTTCTTGGTGATGCCCGCTATCCCGCTGGACCCAGCTCAAACGCCTGATAAGTGCCGCAGTGCCACTGCGCTGTAAATCGAGATACCGGTACTCATGCAGTCTTCGTCGTAGAAGACGCGGTTTGAGTGATTCGGAGCAGCGGTTGCCAGATTTCGATCGTGCGGAGTTGCACCCAAGAAAACCATTGCACCCGGAACATGATTCAGCACATAACCAAAATCTTCGGCACCCATCACTGGGTTAGGAAGCTCAATGAAGCGATCATTTCCAATGACTTCTTTAATGATATTTCCTGCGGTACTTGCGTAGGTCGGGCTGTTTACAGTCACGTCATATCCATCAGTTAATTCAACGGTGACTTCCAGCCCATGTGCAGCAGCAACACCTTCGGCCACGCGACGTACACCATCATGAATCATGCGTCGTGTTACTTCACTGATCGCACGAATCGTTCCAAAAACTTCGGCGAATTCTGGAATGACGTTAAAAGCGGTTCCAGCGTGCACTTGCGTCACTGTTAAGACACCTGGATTAAAGACGTTGATTCGCCGAGTAATCATTGATTGCAGCGCGCCCACGATTTCACAGGCTGCCGGAATCGGATCGAGAGTACGGAATGGTTCGCTCCCGTGGCCACCGCGTCCGATGACACGAATCACTAAAGTATCGCTTGATGCCATGATGGGTCCACCACGAGTACTGATGAAGCCAGTTGGTAGTGATGACGTGGTGTGAATTGCAAAAGCACCCGTGACTTCAGATGGCGATCCATCCGACATCGGACCAACATCAAGTAGTCCTTCATCAAGCATGAAGCGTGCTCCGGCGTGACCCTCTTCGCCGGGCTGGAACATAAACACAACACGGCCCTGTATTTGATCACGATGATTTGATAGTAAACGCGCTGCACCAACCAACATTGCGGTGTGCGTGTCATGACCGCATGCATGCATTACATTTTCGACGTGTGAACTGAATTCAACGCCAGTGTCCTCGGGCATCGGCAGGGCATCCATATCTCCGCGCAACAACATGGTTGGTCCGGGACGCGTGCCTTCAAGTGAGGCAACGATGCCAGACGTTGTTTCATGAAGTTTGATTCCGAGCGGTAAACCTTCAAGCGCTGCTAAAACTTCTTCCCGAGTTTTCGGAAGGTGGTTACCCAACTCTGGCCATTCGTGCAAACGACGACGAAGCGCAATCGCGCCATCAAGTAGATCAAGCGATTCTTCGGTCAAGGTTGAGATGTCGGTGGGATCAGCCATATGCGTATCGTAGACCTGAGTGCTGCCCAGTATTTGTGTGGTAGGTAATAGGCGTGGGATTGAACGCCGGAGATGAACTGGTTGACGTAGTTGATGAGTTTGACCAAGTGGTTCAGGTGGTTCCACGACGAGTCATGCGGGCTGATCGTTCGCGCCATCGGGCAGTGTTCATTGCAGTCGTCGATGGTGCCGGGCGGCTACTCGTGCATCGCCGTTCACCACATAAAGATGTTTGGCCTAGTTGGTGCGACATTGCGGTTGGTGGAGTTGTCGGGGCTGGCGAAAACTACATTGATGCGGCCCATCGCGAACTTGCCGAAGAAATTGGTGTGAGTACGGCGACACTTGAAGAAATAGACCTTGGTGAGTCACGTGCCTACGACGATGATCAGGTGAGTCTGATGGCGCGGTGCTATGTCGTGACGTCATCGGGACCATTCACTTTTGATGACGGTGAAGTGGTTGAGGCGTGGTGGGTTCATCGAGATGGGCTGGACGATTTGCTACGACGCGAAAGATTTCTGCCTGACAGCTTGAAATTACTTTTACCGCTGATTGATTTTTGATCACCGCACAACGGGTGGTTTTCCCCACTCTCTTAAACCGTGACCACCACGGGTTATTGAGAGGGGATGTCATATGTCGCAGTTCACCACCGGAGGCATGATCGGAGCCGATCCCGATCAACTGATTTCACTTGGTCACACCTTGAGTCGTCAAAGAGGGGACATTGAAAGTCTTGTTGGCGTCGTCAATTCAGCCCTGGCGTCGACCAATTGGAACGGTCCAGCCCGCCAGTCCTTTGAGCAAGATTGGCAAACTTCGTTTCGAACTGCCCTATCTCGTTTGGGTGAGGCTTTTGAACTAGCTGGACGAGATTGTTTAATGCGGGCCGATGAACTTCGGCGTGTGATGGGCATGCCCTAACCCAATACGATAAGAGGGTGCTACATGTTGAGTTCACTGTTGAGCCCTTTGTCGAAGGACAGCCAGGACCCCATGTGCGCGCTGCCGTGGCGGCCGTCGAGGCGCACGGCATCACGGTCGAGTTTGGGCCGTTTGCCACTGAGTTTGAGGCCGATGAAATATCCGTGTCGCTCGCGGTCAGCGATTTGGTACGCGAGGCATACGCGAATGGCGCCACGCACGTCACTGTGCACATGGAGAAGATTATGGAGAAGATTGACGCATGACCCCGTCACCCATCAATCTTTCGCATCCGGTACTTGCAACATTGCAGCCACTTGTTGATGCTCTGGGTTGTTCAGTGATTGACGCTGCGCAGATTGAATCCGCCGACATTCCGTTGGTGTACGAAGGCGAATTGATTGCCGCAGTTCGCCTCCCCGATCTCCATGGTGCGTTGTCTCGTCTGATTGATTCGGTTGAAAGAGAAATGGGTCAGCAATTACCCAACATGAATCGCGAACAAAAGCAGTCGGCCATTCGTCTGCTTGATGATCGAGGTGCCTTTACTTTGCGTCGTGCGGTTGAAGACGTCGCCGATGCCATGGGCGTGTCGCGTATCACCGTGTACAACTATCTCAACGCGATTCACCGCTAGTACTTACGAACTTGGTAAGTAGTCCTCAAGGCGACCGACTGTAAAACCTTGTTGATCGAGGGCAGCCTTAAACGCAAT
>CAMDCI010000036.1 GCA_945889715.1 Bifidobacterium breve
AGTGATCGGGTGATGGGGCTTGATGCGGGAGCTGACGATTATTTGCCTAAGCCTTTCGCACTCGAAGAACTGCTGGCTCGATTGCGGGCATTGCTGCGGCGCAATCGACCGCTTGACGATTCAACAGAGAATGACTCGTTGACTCTGAATACCTTGCGCATCGAAGTGGCGGCACGCCGAGTCTTCCGTGGCGATGTCGAACTTGAAATGTCAAAGACCGAGTTCGACTTACTTGAACTTCTTGTCCGCAACAGCGGCATCGTTTTAGACCATTCGATGATCTACGACCGTATTTGGGGTTACGACTTTGGGCCAGAATCAAAAAACTTGGCGGTGTACATCGGGTACATCCGACGCAAGGTTGACATTGAAGGCGAAGCACGGCTGATTCATACAGTTCGTGGTGTCGGATACACCGCAAGGATGTCACAGTCATGAGTTTGCGGTGGAAATTGATGCTGTTGCTCGTTCTTGTTGTCGGTGGAGCGACGACAGCAGTCGGTGTCATCTCGTATCAATCAACCGAGGATCGCATGATGACCGAGATTGATAACTCACTTGGCACTGCAACAAATGTTCTTTTGAACCGCCGAGATTCAAATCGTCCTGGTCGACAAAATAACAGCGGAACGATTGTAATCCCAGATCGTCCTCTGGGTATCGAACAATATGTTGTGCAATTGACCGATCGTGACGGAAACATTCTTGGTGCGACAACCGGGATAGCCCTTCCATCAATGAAGGTCAATGTTGATAATCAAGGCAACGAAAGACCGACAATCGCAACGTTGACTGGTGCAGATGGCATTCAATATCGAGTTCGAGCCGAAAGTTTCTCGGTGGGGATCGTGCAACTTGGTCGCGACTTGAGAGAAGTTGACAATGTGTTGACCGATCTTCGATCACGAACAATTCTGACTGGAGTGATTGTTGCAATGCTCTCAGCAATTCTTGGTTGGGTCATTGCGGCCAGCATGACATCGCGCTTGCGCAAACTCTCAAATGCCGCAGAGCATGTTGCAACTACTGGACAGTTTGATGTTGACACTCCGTCTTCATCTGGTCGGGATGAGACAGCTCGTCTTTCTCGATCGTTCAAAGAAATGCTTGAAGCGTTGTCCCGTTCAAAAGAGCAACAAAAGCGCTTAGTTCAAGATGCAGGGCATGAATTGCGCACGCCGCTCACGAGTATGCGCACCAATCTTGATGTGATGCGTCGTCACCCCAATATGGAAGCCGCGATGCGTGAGCAAATCATGCATGATCTAGAACGAGATGCCGGTGACATGGCGGCGTTGGTTGAAGAAGTTGTTGCGATTGCTGCCGAGCGTCACACTGATGAACTTCCACAACCGATTGAAATGAAGAGTGTCGCGCAATCAATTGCCGAACGCGCATCACGACGTAGTGGACGAGACGTTGTTGTGAATGCAGATGAATCAATTGTGATTGCCAACCATCACATGTTTGATCGAGCAGTTTCGAATCTCATCGACAATGCGTTGAAGTTTGATACGAGCGCGCAAGCAATTGAAGTGAAAATTGAAAATGGTTCATTGACAGTGAGCGATCGCGGTATCGGAATTCCTGAAGATGAAGTGCAACTCATTTTCGAACGCTTCCATCGGTCTGCTGCATCGCGTTCGATGCCTGGTTCGGGCCTCGGATTGTCAATTGTGGCCGACTTTGCTCAGGCTCACGAAGGTTCAGTCTTTGCTCGAAATCGAATCGGAGGGGGAGCCGAAATCGGGTTTTCCCTGCCCACGGCCCATAAACCGAGTGGGGACGCCTAATTTCAGCCCGCTTTGGGTTCTTACCAAGTCCCCAAAACTCTCACCTTGTTCTCACGTTGGTTGGGTTTACTTCTCACCTAGGAGTTGCAATCTGTACTCATACCGATCGGAAGCCCCCCGACGATCGGTTGAAAACAAAAAGCAAACACTCAACCAAACTCAACTCAAAGGAACAGAACAATCATGGAAACTAATGACACAAAACCAAAGACCAAGAAGTACGCAGTCATCGGAATCACCGCAGGCTTGTTACTCGGAGCCGGCGGCGGATTTTTGATGAATCTGCCCGGTGGCGCCAGTGCCAACTCAGTCGCTCCACAAGCCATCTCGGCTGACGACAATGGCAACGACAACAGCACCGACACTTCGGCTTCAGCAAACTCGATCAATGGACGCGGTGGTGACATCGATCCAGCCGCTCGTGAAGCCAAGCTTCGTGAAACATTGCAGACACTTGTTACTGCTGGAACCATCGAAGCATCGGACGTTGATGCCATCGTGACTGCACTTCAGACCAAGCCAACAACTCCTCCGGTCGCAGACGCCACTGGAGCCCGACCCGACAAGGCCACCATGCTCAAGGCTCGCCTTCAGACTCTGGTCGATGACAACACCTTGACCTCGAGTCAACTTGACGCTGTTGTCACCGCACTAGAGGCTGCCCGCCCGATGGGTGGCGGTCAAGAAGGTGGCCAGAATCATGGCGGTGCTCGTGGCGAAAAGCGCCAAGAGAGGCTGACCACTGCTGCCGAGGCAATTGGCATCACTGCTGATGAGCTCAAGACAGCAATCGAGGGTGGCCAGACCATCGCTCAGGTCGCTGAGGCCAATGGCAAGACAGTTCAATCGGTCATTGACGCATTGGTCGCTCAGGCCACCACCGATCTGACTCAGCGCATCACCGACATGGTGAACGGCGTCAAGCCGGCAGCCCCGGCTGACGACGCAGGTGCAACTGCTGGAGCCTGATTCGAACCAGCTCGTTCACAAACTCATAAATTTCACATAGACAAATATTTCCGCCCGTTACCTGATCTGGTGGTGGGCAGTGGCCAAAACGGTCGCTGCTCACCACCAGATTTTTGTTTCCGAATCGTCCTATCCCTAGAACACCCGTTCTCTAGGATGGCTTCTTCATGAGTGACAGCGGCAGCCTTTTCAACGACGACAACTTGTTCGGTTCCACCGAGCCAGCGGTTCGCGAAACAGGCCAACCTGTGACCGAAAGCGTGCCCTACGCCGCGCGCTATTCGAACTCACGCATCAAGCCGATCTCGTTAGATGGTCTCAATCCCATGCAACGAGAGGCTGCCGAACATGTTGATGGACCGCTATTGGTTGTTGCCGGAGCGGGTAGTGGCAAGACCCGAGTTTTGACGCACCGTATTGCCCATCTCATTTCAAATCATGGCGTCAGTCCCATGAATGTCTTGGCGATTACTTTCACCAATAAAGCTGCGGGCGAAATGAAACATCGTGTCGAATCGCTCATTGGGCCAGTGGCGAAATCGATGTGGGTGTCGACGTTTCACTCGGCGTGTGTGCGAATTTTGCGAGTTCATGGCGAACGTATTGGTTACCCCAAAACATTCAGTATTTACGATCAGGCCGACGCACAACGTCTCACCGGTTACGTCATCCGCGATATGGGACTTGATGTCAAGCGCTTCACGCCCCGAGCCGTGCATGCAGTGATTTCGAATTGGAAAAACGAATTAGTGTCACCCACGCAGGCTGCCGAACGAGCGGCTCATATTTTTGATCGCAAACACTCCGAGATTTACCGCGAATACCAAGAGCGATTGCTTAAAGCCGGAGCAATGGACTTTGACGACCTGTTGGTGAATGTCGTGCGTTTGTTCCGTATGCATCCCGATGTTTTGGCTTCGTACCAAGACCGATTCAAGTACATCTTGGTAGACGAATATCAGGACACCAACATTGCGCAAAATGAAATCGTTCTAAGCCTCGCGGCCCGTCATCACAACGTGTGCGTCGTGGGCGACACCGATCAGTCGATCTATGCATTCCGCGGGGCCGATTTTCGCAATATTGGACAGTTTGAAGATGCCTTTGATGAAGTGACTGTGGTTGTTCTCGAACAGAACTATCGCAGTACACAAAATATTCTCGATGCTGCTAATGCAGTCATCGCGCAAAACTTTGGCCGTAAGCCAAAAGAACTTTGGACCGAGACTGGTCCTGGCGATGCCATTGTGCGATTCCACGCCGATGATGAAGGTGACGAGGCTGCTTTTGTGGCGCGCACCATGCAAACTTTGCGCACTGGTGGTCGCAAGTGGGGAGACATGGCGGTTTTTTATCGCACCAACCCGCAAAGCCGTGTCGTTGAAGAAATCTTCATGCGTTTTGGTGTTCCGTACAAAGTAGTGGGCGGAACTCGTTTCTACGATCGCCGCGAAATTAAAGATGCCGTTGCATATTTGCGCGTCATCACTAATCCGCTCGACGAAGTCAGTGTGAAGCGCGTCCTCAATATGCCCAAGCGCGGCATTGGCGACACCAGCATTAGTCGACTTGATATTTTTGCGCGTGAAGAAAACATCAGTTTCTTTGAGGCTTTACGCCGATCTGGCGAAGCCGGAGTTTCTGGTGCCGCACGACGAGGAATTGAATCGTTTGTTGCCGTCATTGACGAAGTTGCTGGGCAAGAAGAACAAACTCCCGGAGCACTCTTCGAAGCTGTCCTTGAAAAATCTGGATATCTCGCCGAATTCAGTAATGAAAATTCGGTAGAAGATGCTGGTCGCCTCGAAAACTTGGGCGAATTGGTGTCTTCGGCAAAAGAGTTTTCTCAAGTTGATGAATTCCTTGAGCAAGTCTCATTAGTCGCCGATGCTGATGATTTATCGGATGACGACAAGGTCATCATGATGACGATGCATGCAGCAAAAGGTCTTGAATATCCAGTCGTCTTTATTGTGGGTGTTGAAGAAGGATTGTTCCCTCACAGTCGTGCGCTTGTTGACGCAAATGAGCTCGAAGAAGAACGGCGTTTGGCATATGTGGGTATTACTCGCGCGCAAGAGCGTTTGTTCTTGACGCACGCATGGAGTCGTCAACAATTCGGAACGACGCAGTACAACCCGCCGTCACGCTTTTTAGAAGAAATTCCCGAAGCACTCATTGAGCATCAGGGCAATGTGCAGAACCGTCCGAAGGCGCGCACGACGCGCGACGACGATTGGGGCGGTCGCAAGGTCAGTTCGTTTGATCCCGATGATGAGTTCCGTGAACGGCAAGTTGATGCCGCAATGGCTGCGGGCCGATCGGCTCAAAATCGTCCGCCACAACCCTCGAACAGTCAAGAAATTGGACTGCGGGTTGGTGACATGGTCGAACACTCGGTCTTTGGTGAAGGAATCATCATCGATATCACCGGTTCGGGCGACAAAACCGAAGCGGTCATCAATTTCCGTGAAAAAGGCCGCAAGCATTTGTTGTTGGCTTGGGCTCCGCTCAAAAAACTCTGACCAGAGTTGTCCAGAATCTTCACCTGGAATCTTCTCGTGGCCCCACTCGGCGTGGTTGAATCGGAGTATGAAAGTAGCGCTCTTAGTTGAAAGCCTCACGGGCAACACATGGAAGGCGGCCGAGATGATCGCCGCCAATTTGCAACAGGAAGGTTGGACCATCACGGGTCTGAACCCCATGAAGCAACCCGATCACCATGCCATTCAGGCAGCTGATCTGATTGTTGTCGGCACGTGGGTTCATGGTGCCTTCATTGTTGGTCAGGCTCCGTGGGGAATTGGCAACATCGATGCCCTTCCTGCAATTGCCGGTAAGCGCGCCGCAACTTTTTGTACGTTTGCGTTGAACCCGGGCAAGACCCTCGGCGCGATGGAAAAGTCGGTGACTCGTCTCGGGGCAGATGTGATTGGTGGAATGGCTTTGCATCGCTCAAAGTTGGGCGCGCACACCGAAGAGTTTGCCGCGCGTCTTGTTGGCGCATTAGCAACTGCCTAAATCGTGCGATCACTGACAGTTGCGGCTTTACAGATGTCAATGACTGACGTCGTATCTGAAAATGTCGCAACGGCTGAACGTTTGGTTCGAGAGGCAGCTTCACAAGGTGCCCGACTCATCTTGATTCCGGAGTTGTTTGAGGGACGTTATTTCTGCGAGGATCAACGGGCCGAACATCTTGATCGGGCGCGACCACTTGAGAGTCATCCAACCATTGCGCATTTCAGTGCACTCGCCAAAGAACTCAATGTTGTCTTGCCCGTGAGTTTCTACGAGCGTGATGTGAACGCTTTGTACAACGCCTGTGCAGTGATTGATGCTGACGGAACCGTGCTTGGCGTGTATCGCAAGAGTCATATTCCAGATGGCCCTGGCTATTCAGAGAAGTACTACTTCCGTCCAGGCAACACGGGCTACAAAGTGTGGGATACCGCAATTGGCAAAGTGGGCGTCGGAATTTGCTGGGATCAATGGTTTCCCGAAGTGGCGCGTGCACTTGCGCTCAATGGTGCAGAAGTCATCGTGTATCCGACCGCAATTGGTAGCGAGCCGATGGACCCCGAATACGACTCTGCGGCGCATTGGCAACGAGTCATGCAAGGTCATGCGGGTGCGAATCTTGTGCCAGTCGTTGCAGCCAATCGAATCGGAACAGAAGTCGGCTCGCGATTCACGTTGACTTTTTATGGCTCGTCATTTATCGCTGGACCAACTGGCGAAAAAGTTGCTGAAGCCGATCGCTCAAGTGAGACAGTTCTCACGGCAACTTTTGATTTAGATGAAGTTGCACACTTGCGCAGCGGTTGGGGAGTCTTCCGCGACCGCCGCACTGATTTGAACTAGATCAGACTGGTGCGTCGCACTCGCGACGTACTGCGTCGGGTGTGGGTAAGTGATCCCACATGTCGGCAAGCAAATCATCACGCAACGATTTCTGCGAAGGATCGCTCCACAAGTTTGTCTGCTGTAATGGATCGTTCGCGAGGTTGTACAACTCACCTTCGGTGCCGTCGTGGAGTGAACCAGGCATACACGCGGTGGCAACCCATCCATCACGACAAATCGAACGTAAGCGCACGATCTTGCCAAACAACACGCTGTCCCATTCGGTCAGCACACGTTCGTGGCCAAGTTCGGTTGCTTCGTTTTCATTAACGGGCAAACGTGGAGCTTCGGCGTAATCGGGCTGGGGGAGTCCAGCGATGTGGCAGAACGTCGAAGCCAGCGACACATGGCCAACCGGGGCTTCGACGGTCGCGGGATCGATTCCGGCCGAAGGAGCCGGGCGCCAAATGAGCGGGATACGCATCAAAGAGTCAACGTGGTAAGGGCCTTTGAACAACAAACCAAAGTCACCTTGAAATTCACCGTGATCGGTTGAGAACAAAATGTCGGTGTCAGCGCCCCAACCTCGTTCATCAATGCGCTTCATCATTCGACCAACTGCTTCGTCAATTAACTCATTTTCAATATGTGTGAGCGCATTGACTTCACGAACTTGATCATCAGTCAAGGTGTTGGGAACCCACTTCAAAGGAGCTTCATAGTTTGAAACAAACTCGCCGTCGTACCACTTGCGCCACTGAGCAGGTTTGTTATCAAGAATTGCTTCACGCTGAGCGCGATTTTGCGGATAGCCAGCGGGCAGGTCAATGTCGCGCCAATTGACGCGATGAGTTTCAGACGCCGGCGGATCCCAAGGATGATGGGGATCAGGAAAACTCACCCAACAGAACCAGTCGGCATCGGCGTCAAGTGAATCAAGCCAAGCAATCGCGCGATCGGCAACCCAGTCGGTGTGATACCACTCGCGCGGAATGTTGTTGATGTGAGCTTGTGGGGCTCCGGTATCGCCGCCGCCTTCAGCGCTTACCTGCAACGACATATCAAGCACGCGGTAATACATCGGTACTGCTTCGGGATGATTCTTCATGAGCCACTGGGCGTAATGGAACGAACCCATGCCGCCGTGACTTGCTGATTCCATGTGATCAAAGCCGCGATGCAAATGGCCATCTTCAATTAACGAATGGGCACCGGTGTTGGCTAATTGGTTTTCAACGAATCGCAAAAATGGATCAAGGAATGGTTCGAAGTGAGCCTTGCCGATCAAGGCAGTTTTGTAACCAGCATCATGCAATGTTGTGGCAACACTCGGAGCGTCGTTAGGTAACGGGACGCCGTTCATCCACACACCGTGAGTTGCAACGTGTTGGCCAGTAATCATGGTTGATCGAGAAGGCATGCACACAACATTTTGCGGATGCGCGCGGTTGTAATTGATTCCCGTGGCGGCGAGAGCGTCAATGTTTGGTGTTCGGGCGATTAATCCACCGTTACAACCAAGGGCATCAAACCTTTGTTGGTCGGTTGTGATGAAAAGTATTTTGCGACCCATTACTTGGCTCCGTGCTTTGCTGAATTCTTTTTGGCTGCGAAAATTTCTTGCAATTTTTCTAAACCAGCTCCGGCAGCTCCGATGATGATGAGACCCATTGGTTCGGGGTCAATATCGGTGCCGTACATGACCATGCAACGGTTCGGTCCGTCGGGGATGACGTCAACTGTTCCCAGGTGCGACTTGACGATCAAATTGTTGACAATCGAGTATTGGAATCTCCGGAGGTCGTGGTCGAGCGTGATGATGTCTTCTTCGAATCGCAGACCACTTCCGAGGTTGATCCACCTTTTGTTGCCAACCACTTCACATGAAGTAATGGGGAACCAGTCATGAAGCCGAGCGGGGTCGCCAACTAAGGCCCAAACTTCGTCAGCTGGGGAATCAATGAATACTTGGCGGCGAACGGTTCCCATAAATGACGAGCCTAACGATCCAAAGTAGTTTCACCCCAACTGTCAATTGAATGATCAAACTTGGCTGTTTCGTTGATACCTCCTGTGTGCTAGTCATATGTCAGCGATTTGGACAGAATCGCTGCAACTGGGGGCTGTTGCACATGGGGCAAATGTGAGCAAGGTGAATCAGGCGGTGGGGTCGATACGTGGCGCCTTGATTCCCCTGAGCCCAGCCATATCCCTCGTCGCGGTGCAACTCATTTTCTTTGGTTTGCCAGCTGGTGCCTGGATTCGCGGAGTCGTGCTCGGGTTGCTGACGGCACTCTTGGCTGTGGGAATGGCCCTGGTCTATCGAGCCAACAGAGTGATCAACTTTGCTCAGGCAGATCTTGGTTTTGTGCCAGCAATTTTGTCGGTTGGCCTGATTGTGTTCAACGGCTTGCCGTATCTTTTTGGACTCGGTGTCGGTCTCATCAGTTCGGTTGTTCTGGGTGCCATCGTGGAATTGGCGATCGTGCGGCGCTTCGTGCGTTCTCCGCGACTAGTGCTGACAGTGGCAACTTTGGGCATCACTCAACTGCTGAGCGTCTTGGCAATTATTTTGCCCCGTTTATGGGACGAAGTAGCGGCTTCGGAAAGGATTCCGCCCCCTGTCGCCTGGAAACTCACCGTCGGGACGTTCATTCTGAACGCCAATGATCTCATTGCCATGATCCTTGCTCCGCTGGCAATGATTGCGGTGGGGTTGTTTCTCTCGAAAACGCAAGTTGGCATCGCTGTTCGCGCCGCCGCCGAGCGCAGTGATCGCGCTGCTCTTCTGGGAATACCAGTGGGCTGGCTTTCCACCATTGTGTGGATGTTGGCATCGGCGTTGTCGTTCTTGGCCCTCTTTTTGCGCTCAGGGATTCTCGGAGTGCCGATTGGCGGCGCACTTTCGGTTTCGGGCTTGGTACTGGCATTGGCGGCTTTGGTGATTGGACGACTGCGCAACTTGCCGACGATTGCAGTCGCTGCAGTGGCACTAGGAATTCTTGAGTACGGCGTGCAATGGAACGCTGAAAGTCCCCTATTGGTCGCGCCGTTCATCGCAGTGGCGGTGATGGCGGCCTTGTTGATGCAACGCAAGGGGGCCTCGCGCCTTGATCAAGACACCACTGCGTCATGGCGCTTGGCTGACGAAGTTCATGATCTCGCTCCCGAGGTAGCGCGACTTCCGTGGGTCCGCGTGATGAGGTGGGGTACATACGCGGTGGTTCTCGCAAGTTTGGTGGCGATCCCAATTCTTTTGCGCACTGATCAAGTCATCAAAGTCACGGCAATCTTTATTTATGGCATCATCGGCTTATCCCTCGTTGTGTTGACTGGTTGGGCGGGTCAAATTTCGCTCGGACAAGTGGGCTTTGTCGCCATTGGAGCTGCAGTGAGTGCCAAGTGCACCGAGGCGTGGGGTGTCGATCTGACTTTGTCGCTAGTTATCGCGGCCATCGTTGGAGGACTAGCGGCGTTCTTAGTCGGCTTGCCGGCATTGCGACTTCGCGGTCTCTATCTCGCCGTCGTTACCTTGGTATTTGCCCTCAGCGTCACCTCATGGCTCTTGAACGATCGCTTCTTTGAATGGATTCCCACCAAGCGGATTCAGCGATTTCCGCTTTTCGGTCGTTTAGACATTGATACTCCAACTCGTTTTTATGTCTACACATTGTTAGTGCTGATCGTGGTGTTCGGTGGAGTCCGTGGTATCCGACGCAGCAGAACTGGGCGAGCGATTTTGGCGTTGCGCGATAACGAACGCGCTGCTCAAGCTTTTGGTGTGCCAGTGATCTGGGTCAAACTCACAGCCTTCACCATTTCAGGTGCGATTGCTGGAGTCGCGGGCGGCCTATATACACACCTCAATTACAGTTTTGACATCAACAGTTACAACGTTGGTCGCAGCCTTGAAGTTTTTACCGCTTCAATCGTCGGCGGACTCGGTGTCTCATTTGGTGCCATTTTAGGAGCGGCATACTTGCGCGGAACCGAATGGTTTGTGACCGCACCAGAATGGCGATTTCTTTCTACTGGCGCTGGTGTGATGTTTATGCTCTTGGTCTTGCCCGGCGGCCTCGGGGCTTTGGTGATCAGAATTCGTGATGAACTTTCGGGACGAATGTACAAACGGGCACGCAAGAAGGAAGATGTTTCATGAGTGAGCCACGCAGTATTTTGGGCAACATTCGTCATCCCGTGGTGTCACTTCGCGAACTCTGTGGTGGTGAAGCCGCGTATCCGTTACTTTTGTTGTTCGGTCTCAATGCGGTTGATGAACTTGATCGAGCAGCCTTTGGCGTTCTGCTGCCGAACATCCGTGAGCATTTCAATCTTGATCTGAGCACGATGTTGGCCATTGTGGCTCTTTCAAGCGTCGCCGCTCTCGCTCTGCAAGTCCCGATTGCTCAACTCGCCGATCGTTCCAAGCGGATACCGATTGCAGTTGTCGGGGCCTTAGTCTGGGGTCTCTTTTCGGGACTGACTGGTATCGCGATGGGTGTCATTGTGCTGACAGTTGCAAGAAGCGGATCATCTCTTGGAAAAGCCGTTGTTGACCCAACTCACAACTCGTTGATTGCTGATTATTACCCCATTGAAGTGCGTGCCAAAGTCTTTTCATTTCATCGCTCCGCCAATGCTGTCGGAGCATTTGTGGGTCCGCTGTCGGCTGGGTTTTTGGCGTATTATTTCGGTTGGCGAACTCCATTTCTGATCTTCACCATTCCAACCGTGATTCTTGCCATCCTGGCTATCAAACTGAGAGAGCCGATTCGCGGTTACTGGGAACGCAAAGCGATGGGCGTCACCGACGAGGTCGCCAACACCGAAGAAGAAGCGCCATCGTTCTCTGAGAGTTGGCGCACGGTGCAAAAAGTGCAGTCATTGAGACGCATTTGGTACAGCCTGCCTTTCTTGGCCACTGGTTTGATTGGCTTTGGGACATTGGCATCGTTGTTGTATGACCAAGAGTTTGGCCTTGATGAACGGGCCCGTGGAATTGCCGCAGCAATCGCTGAGCCATTTCAACTCGTTGGTCTGATTGTCGGTGCGCGTTGGCTGACGAAAAAATTCGCTGGCAATGTTGCTGGTCTGACCAAGGTCGCTGGCTATGTCTCGCTTGTGGCGGCAGTTGCCTCAGCAGCGTTTGCCTTGGCCCCGAATATTTACATTGCTGTGGCGGTGAACTGCGCCATTTCGGCATCGCTTGCTGTTCTTGGACCAGCAACCTTTGCTGTCTTGTCATTGGCTATCCCACCACGTGCTCGAGCGACGGGTTTCTCCGTCGCATCACTGTGGATTATTCCGGGCTTGGCGATATTGCCGATGATCGGTTGGATTGCCGATAAAACCTCAATTCGCATTGGGATGCTGACCATGATTCCACTTTTCTTAATTGGTGGATTGATTCAGTTATCAATTCGAAATGTGATCATGGATGACATTGGCCAGGTGTGGCAGTCGGCGGCAGCTCGTTCTGAGGCTTTGTACGATCGCCGTCAAGGAAACGCCAAATTGTTGTTATTGCGCGGAGTTCATTCGGGGTACGACGGCCGCATGGTTCTACAGGGCATCAGTATGGATATGGAAGAGGGCGAAATTGTTGCTCTATTGGGAACCAATGGAGCGGGTAAGAGCACCTTATTGAAATCCATTAGTGGAACAGTTGAAGCGGATAAGGGAGCCATCATTTTTGATGGACGTGACATTACGCATGCACCTCCACACGAAATTGCGGCCATGGGTATTGTGCAAATGCCTGGCGGGCAAGGTGTCTTTGGTTCCCTGACTGTGCGCGAGAACTTGGATCTTGCGGGTTGGACGAATCGGCGCGACCGCGATGGAGTGGCAAAGGCACGCGCTGAAGTGATGGAGATGTTCCCCATTTTGGGTGAGCGGCTCGACGAACCAGCAGTGAATCTCTCGGGTGGCCAACAGCAGATGGTGGCATTAGCAATGAGTTTCATCATGCGCCCGCGAGTTTTGTTGATTGATGAACTATCGCTCGGTTTGGCGCCAGTGATCGTTAGTCAGTTATTGCCAGTGGTGCAACGACTAGCAAATGAAGGTGTCACCGTTGTATTAGTTGAGCAAAGTGTGAATATTGCTCTGACTGTCGCTCATCGGGCGTATTTCCTTGAGCGTGGAGAAATTCGCTTTGCGGGTCCGACCGCAGAATTGCTGAATCGTCCAGACATTTTACGATCGGTGTTTTTGTCGGGTGCAGCACAAAGCGATTCATTGACGAATGCGACGACGCATCAAACTCGCGAGATTGGATCTGGCATTGCGTTGCGCACGCAAGGAGTGGTCGCTGCCTTTGGTGGCATCCGGGCGGTTGACCGGGTTTCAATGGACATTCGTGAACATGAGATTGTGGGAATTATCGGACCAAATGGGGCGGGCAAGACGACCCTGTTTGACGTGATTTCTGGTTACACCCCGCTTCAGGACGGGACCATAGACATAGCGGGTCACAATGTCACCAAGTCGTCACCAACGGCACGGGCCAACTTCGGGTTGGGTCGATCGTTCCAGGACGCGCGTCTGTTCCCCGAATTGTCGGTGAGGGAAACACTCGCGGTGTCGCTTGAGCGATGGGTCAAAAATCGCAGTGCGTTAGCCGCAGCTTTGTATCTACCGCCCGTCTTTGAATCAGAGGACGCGGTGAGTCAACGTGTGAGCGAACTGATCGAACTTCTGGGACTTGGCGATTACGAGCAGAAATTTATTCGTGAGTTATCAACGGGTACGCGACGGATTGTTGACCTTGCTTGTTTAGTGGCGCATCGACCGAGTGTGATTTTGCTGGACGAACCCTCATCAGGACTGGCACAACGAGAGGTCGAGGCTTTGACACCTGTGGTGCGGCGCTTGCGCGATGACATGGGTTCTGCACTTGTCATCATTGAACATGATATAGCCTTCATTTCGGGGGTTGCTGATCGTTTGATCGCACTTGATCAGGGCAGAGTGATCGCCGATGGGGTTCCTGTTGAAGTTCTTGCACATCCAATAGTTATCGAGTCATATTTAGGCACATCAAGTGCCGCGATCGCCCGATCAGGGCAAGGGGGATAAGTCATGCAACCATCAAGCAGTTCATCAAGTTCTGAGTCTGGTAGATCTAAGTCAGTAAAAAAGTGGGGACCGATCGTGGCGATCGTGGCAGTGATAGCCATCATTGGCGCAATTGTCGCCTCGTCAGGAGGAGATGACACGGAGTCTTCAGGTGATACCACGATTGCGCCCGTTGACACGATTGCACCCGTTGACACTGGTGCACCGAAATCCGATACATGGGAATACCCATTGAGTTCCGTTGATGCCATAGAGAAATTGACCGATGAAGCATTCAACAAGATCGCATGGGGTTCGCGTTGTGACGTTGAACTTGGAACTATTGCTGTGCCGAGTTTCTTCGCACCGCCGTGTATGGCTCCTTTCGTGGGTGACAATGGTGGGGCAACGGCCCAAGGTGTGACTGCCGATGAAATCACCATCGTGCATTATCAGGGTCCAGATGATGACCCAATCATCGCCTATGTCACGCAGGCCATTAACTCTGATGAGACTAATGCTCAAGCCACCGAGACACTTGAGAACTACATCAAGTACTACGAGACCTACTACGAACTGTATGGTCGCAAGGTCAACTTAATCACCTATGTCAGCACTGGTTTCGCCACCGATGAGGTGACCGCACGCGCTGATGCCCAACGAATCGTTGAGGAATACGCCCCATTCGTCGTGGTCGGTGGACCAGCACTGACGAATGCTTTCAATGATGAACTAGCGGCTCGCAAGACGACATGTATGTGTGGTGGCGGCACCGCTCAATACTTAGCGGAGCGCGATCCGTATCTTTGGGGTATTGATGGCAGCAGTGAGCAGAAACAGCAATTGCTCGTTGAATACATCGAGAAGCAGTTAGTAGGAAAACCTGCCTCGCATGCTGGAGATGCCCTCAAGGGCGAGATTCGCAAATTCGCACTGACTTATGTTGAAGGTGGATCAGAGAGTAAGGATCTAGCCGACTTGGCTGTAGCTCGCATGGCAGCCATTGGTGCTGACCTGGCTTTGGTTTTGCCATATCAACTTGATCCTGGAACGATTCAGGAAAGTGCTTCACAAATCATTGCGAAACTGAAGGCAGAAGGCGTCACCACAGTCCTTCTCTCGACAGACCCAGTCGCTCCTGGTGCTTTGACCCGTGAAGCAACTGCTCAGGAGTACTACCCAGAGTGGATAGTGACTGCGAATACATTGACCGACACGAATGCATTTGCCCGTTCCTACGATCAGGCGCAGTGGGCCCATGCTTTTGGTTTGTCAAGCCTGGCAGTCAAGACCAACCCTGAAAAAATCGG
>CAMDCI010000037.1 GCA_945889715.1 Bifidobacterium breve
TCAGAAGGCATCGTCATTTTGGCGGCCACCAACCGACCCGATGTACTCGACCCAGCATTGCTTCGTCCTGGTCGTTTTGATCGTCAGATCGTTGTTCCGCTCCCCGAGTTTGAAGAGCGCGCTGCAATCTTGCGCGTGCATAGTCGCGATAAGCGCATGGGACCCGATGTTGACCTCGACACGATGGCCAAGGGAACTCCTGGTATGAGTGGTGCCGACCTCGCCAACTTAGTGAATGAGGCAGCACTGTTCGCTGTTCGTCGAGCCAGCGCTCAAATTGAGCGCATCGACTTTGAGTCGGCCAGAGATCGCATCATGATGGGGGCCCGTCGTGACTCACTCATTTTGTCTGCTGAAGAAAAACGCGTCACGGCATACCACGAAGGTGGCCATGCAATTTTAGCAACGGTGTTGCCACACGGAGACGCGTTACACAAGGTCACAATTCTTCCCCGTGGCATGGCCCTCGGAGTCACCCAAACACTTCCCGAAGAGCGCCACAGCTTCTCCAAGGACTACATCCTTGATCGCATCTGTATGGCGCTCGGTGGACGCGTCGCCGAAGATCTCGTTTTCCAGCAGCAAACGACCGGAGCTTCAAACGACCTCGAAGTAGTCACTGGCCTTGCTCGTCGCATGGTGCGCGAGTGGGGTATGAGTGACAAGGTCGGCCCGATGGCTTGGCACAATCAACAAAATGTCTTCCTTGGTGAAGATCTCATGACTGGTGGTCGTGAATACAGCGACGACACCGCCCGTTTGATGGATGAGGAAATCAACGCCATTTTGCGCAAACAAGAAGTTCGGGCAACTGAACTACTGACCAAGCACCGCATCGGCCTTGACCTCGTTGCTCAAGCACTGCTTGAAAAAGAGACGATTGACGGCGACCTTGTCAATGCATTAGTGCAACAAGGTCTTGACGGTACGCCACAGTCTCCAGTGAGCGTCAACGACTGACGAAATAACGAAGTGACGATCGCTTAATCGTGATCGTGATTTTGACAATGCCCATCAGTTGCAGCATGCAGTTGCGGGTCACGAACCGACGCAATGCCTGCCCATAAATCAGTCGCACTCACTGGCCCAAGAAATGACTTATGAACGATGCCATGAACATCAGTCACCACCACCGTCGGCACTGCCTCGATATTGTATTTGCGGTGCAATTCCTTTTTGTTGGAATATTCAATTTCAATAACTGACACATTCTTGCTTGCTACAACTTGAGCTTTCGCCAACATATCTGCGCATGCATGACAGGTCGCAGAGGTAAACACTGCAATCATCCACTCGTGTTGGGAAGTTGGAAAGTCAGTTCGGTCAATCTGAGTTGGAGCAGAAAAAACTTTTTGCGTTGGAGCATCAACAACGCGCCTTTGTCGAATAACCATTGCCGCTACTACCACAACGGCACCAATGACTAGAGCAATAACCACACTGGTCACGATGCCAGCATTTCGGGAAAAGCCAATGAACCACTTCGCCCACGCAAGGTAGGGGTTCGTTCAAGTCGCCGCTCGACCAGAATCAACTGATCACTCACGACTTCTAGTTCACGTCCAAACGACAACGGATCGACCAAGTCAATCGATAGTAAACCGTTGGCAGCAATGGGGATATCGCTCAGACCAGCAACTGGTTCTTCACCACCTGGTCCTACCGAGTAGACAGTGACAACTCCATCAGTGGGCGATGTATTGAGAACAATTAATACATCTTCAATCGCAATCGTTGTTGAAGTTGGAACGCTCCACCGCATGGATTGAAAACCTCGTTGAACTCCAAGTACTGCAGTCGTCGCCACACTCGTACCAGCCGGCTTGGTCAGAATGCGCTCAACGACTAACTGCGCACCCGCCTGACCACTGACTGCTCCCCCGTGAGGCCCATCGAGCAACCCCACAATTGCTGAAACATCAAATGGGACGACATCATGAGCAGGGATCGTCAAAGTTGTCGGCTGTATTGATGCGACTGCCGGGTCGAGGCCAAGAATCACGACATCTGCCAAGGCATCTTGATCGGTTGGATTATAGATCATGTACGTTTCGGAAATACCCGCGCCCTTTTCGCCATCAGCAAACCACCACTGATCTGATGTTGATGGACTCCCCAAAGTCAAGACATGGCCGAGGCGTCCCGCACCTAAGTACTGCTGATCTTTTGCTGCCACGATTCGACCAGATGAGGCAACAACGCTTATCGCCAAAATCTCCTCATCTCGAAATCCAGATTCGGGAATGTTCAGAACTCGAATTGATTCAGCGGGAACAACAAATCCTTGAAGATTCGTCGGCGTACGTTCACCATTTTTAGTTGCAACCTCAATATTGACAATCGCTGGCGACAAGAACGGATTCGTCAAGATCAATCGAAAGTCTGATGACTCAGCCGAAAATCCATCAGCGAAATACCACTGATCAGACGTTTGATTCGCGCAAGGAGAAACTGCTGCACCAGCAGGATGCAAAGCCCGTTGCTCAACGCTGGCTGCCGAATCATTGAGTTCAACGAAAGCACTTGCATACGGGGCTACAACCAATGAGTTGATGTCTATCACTAGTTGCGAGCGGGGTTCAGCGTTAATCGCTTGGGTGATTGGCGCTTGATCACTCGTCAAAATTGTCAATAAACCAGTCACCGGAGTTTTCAGCGGATTAGAGATAACAACTTCGCCGCCGTAGGTGCCGTTGTCGCTTTCTCCTGCCGCCGAAGTACCTGCGCAAAACCAAGTGTTCGTCACCGATTGGTTGTTCCGCATAATTGCGGGCGTGCCTGGCAATACCGAATTAGAGAATACCGCATCGCTTGTATCGCCCGATTTGCCCGAAAAGTTAATTGCTAATCCGACAATCAATATAAGAGCAACATACAAACTGATTCGCCGATTCATGATTCAACCGTTCCTGAATTGTTGCCCGTCAAAGAAACAACCGGCTGCATCTCGGGTACAGCAAATTGTTGACGAGCTTGACGACGGCGCCAGTTTGGCTGCAATATCCCGACGACGACAATGGCCCACAACAACAGCTGCATGACGACCCACACATAGCGACTCAGTGGGCTGGAGTAATTCAATTGAGCAGTCCCGCCAACACCCGTTTCGTAATTCATCACTGTCCCAAAGGATGCTTGGGGTTTGATGGACTGACCGCCAATCGACAGAGTCCATCGAGAATCAAACGGAACTCCCATGTGGAATCGACCAGCCGGCAATTCTTGAGTCGGACTTGACCAACTTGTCACGCCATTCAAGGCCGCGAGCGAGCCCGTCAGCTCAGTTGCCACCAACGCATCGGATCCACCTTCACTACTTTGTTGTGCAGCCACAGTACTGAGCATCCCTGTCAGTGGTATCCACTGCGAATTCTCAAAAATCACCATGCTTGACGGGCCGTAGACATTGCGTAAATCCAGTTGTTCAGCAAAGGCTTCACGCAGACCAAGTGGCAATGGCAAAGGCGAGTCACTCGTTGAACGAACTCGATCAAGTAACGGTATGACAATGTAGCGAATACCAAGAGGAGCCATCAATCTTCCGACCCGATTCGTTGATCCCATCGCGACGGCATCGAGTAAAGGTCGAATCAAATGATCGGTGTCATCAGGCATCGATGACACCTGGTTCACCATGGTCATATCACCGTTTTGCACAACGGCATAGGCCAATCCATCGTCGTAAGGATGTTGATCCGATGTCACCAAGCGAGGATCACCAATAACTAGAACTCGATAACTACCTTGACTCGTATCACCAAGTAGTTCTTTCATTTGCTGCGCCAAAGTAATCGATGGCTGTTCCCACTGCCCATTGGATGATGCGGCAACAACGGGCAACAATCCGAGCGGAAGAGTCACGAGTGACAACAGCGCCAAAGGTTGGCGCCAGCCAAAGCGACCACCACGCACATCAATACCAAATGCCATCACAATGATGGCTGCACCAATAGCCATACAACTCGCTACTGGTGCCAACAGAATTCCAGTTTCAGGAAGGCGGAATGGAAGATGGTTGCCAGAATTCAACACCGCCAAAGAAACAGAGACTATTGACAAAATCGCCGCTCGTGAGGCCCAAATAAATCGAGAGTTCTTTGATACCAAAGGTGCAACGAGTAGAGGCACGTACAGCAACACGATGAGTCCACCGAGTGCCGCCGGACCGATTCCGAAGCGTAAGACATCCCACAATCCGAGATTTTCTGGAGTGTGAGTTGGCGCACCAACAATCGCGCTCCATCCATCATGCGATAAATAGCGAGTGATCCACGGCATGTTGAGAACAACTGCCGCCGCCGTTGCACTGATAGCGCCCGCAAATCCCAAACCAGCCGCTCGCGTCGAACCGCCCGAAATCGCCGCAGTCAGCAGCCACAACAAGGCACTCAATAAGACGACAAAGACAACACTTGGGCTAAACGCCAACGTCACGCCAAAGAGCAATGAAAGCTTGGCTGCAAGACGAATTCTCTGTTTGGTTGACGGATGGTCGACGACGTCGCCTGGTTCATCATCGACAATTGAACGACCGATGCCGCCGAAAGACCGGATGAGGTGCAACGCCCATGGAACAACTGCATAGGCAATCAGTACTTGATGTCGACCACTCGCAACTGCGGCATATGGAAGAGGAACCGCGGCGTAAGCGATGACGCCAACAATGCGAGCTCGTTCATGAGCAACGACAGCGCACAACGCCGAAACTCCCAGCCAACCAATGGGGATCAACCCAATGGTGATCAAGGTATGCAACAGACCCATATGCCCAAGAGTGATCACTCCACCGAGGGCAATGAGACCGGTGCTCGTTGGTTGGGCAGTTGTACTTCCAAGATCTTGAGCCCACCAACCACTTAAATACTGATGCAACAAATCACGCGGCGACTCGGGTAATGGCAATAAGTCTCCAACTGAGCGAACGCCGTTGCTCCACAACTGGCGACCACCGAGGAACAAGAGGACAGCAAGTACAACCCACGCCGTCATAACCCACGAGTTTTGCTCGCGCGATGCATTCCCTTGAGTTCTGAAATTCATCGATGGGGCAAACCGACGATGGCGAATCATGCGTTTCCAACGCACGCTTCCCCGCACCTGTAGCTCAACGACTTCGTGGTCTGGAACTCGACGCAGCAGACGAACTCGCGAACGACGCCGAGCAATATTGCCAATATTCGTGACGAGGCTGAATAAACCGCCCAGCACTGCGATAGCCCGCTGCCATCGTCCTCGAACTAATGCCCCGATTGCTTCAAAGAGAGAAAGCAGAACGAGAAGAGGAAGCACAATCGGCAAACGACGCGCTCCAGTCAATGATGCGACCGTGGTGATTCGATGCCGTTCGGCTTGACGGGCAAGTGCGACCGAATCACGATTGCCACTAGCCAAACGCGCCATCATTGCTGCTTGATGGCGTACCGTCGCTGCCGGGACGACAACGACTCGGGCTCCCGACTTGTGGGCCCGCCAACAAAGGTCAAGGTCTTCGCCGAAGAATTCAATGGTGGGTTCAAAACCGCCGAGTTCACGAAAGAGGTCGGCACGAATTAAAAAGCAGGCCGATGGCAGGACAAAAACATCGCGAACCGCATCATGTTGTTCCTGATCAAGTTCGTGTGGCTCAACGTCGCTGTCAAGCTCGCCAAACCAATCGCAATCAAATCCAACCGCCTGCAATCGCCGAGTTTCTTCCCATTCGACAAACTTCGGACCGACCATTCCGGCATTTGAGCGATACAACTCTTCGACGAGAATCCGCACCGAATCTGGAGCCAGAACCACGTCATCGTGCATCACCAAGAAAAAACCGCTGTCACCCTCGACAAGGCGCAGAGCGGTATTCGCCGCGAGTCCGAATCCTGGGTTGGCCCCAAGTTGATAGATATGAGGTTGCGGGATATTAGTAGTGGCACACGCGGTCTGAGCTATGTCGTTCACGAGCGCATATTCGTCAACCTCGGAGCCAGTCAACAACACCAAAACTTGGATATTGGGATAGTCCTGGGCGACAACGGCTGCCAAGACCCCTTCCAAGGTCGATGTTGGTCGGTCAACGACAATGGCCACCACGACCCCTGGGGCGCCCAGCCCGCTGGTTTCGGATGACGAAGTTGCCGCAGACAGAGTTGATTCCGTCTCGTTTTCCACAGTGCGTGAAGGTTACTCGCCGATATCGAATACCTCAGGTCACCGACCGTCTTGACGTCTGGCCAAAGGTTCAGAGCGAAAACGGGAATTCAGGTCCAGAGTGCCACTTCTGAGTAGGGTTACAGGTCTTGACGACCAATAATGAGCCTCTTTCGGCTGAGACGACCGACTCGCCACGAATTCCCCTCCCCGAGGGTACCTTGGCAGTCGGTGGAGGTCTGCTCGTTGCCGGAATCTCAAGTTATGCCTTTTTTAAGGTCGGTCAGGAAGCCCTTGGCAAGGAGGACTTCAAGCCAATCGTCGCGTTGTGGTTTGCCACTTTTGTTCTCGCCCCCGGCTTCTTTTTACCCCTTGAACAAGAGATGGGTCGAGCCCTCGCTCACCGTCGAGCCCTCAATCAGGGCGGTCGACCCATCGTGGGGCGCATTGTTCCTCTCGGAGCTGCGATTGCTGGCATCATCGTGGCGGTCTTGGTAGGTGTCAGTTCAATTGCCACACGTGAGTTTTTTGAAGGATACGGCATGGTCACAGCCGCCCTCATCATTGCCTTTATTGCCTACGCCCCCACTCACCTCACGCGGGGGATTTGTTCGGGCCAAGGTCGCTTTGCGTCCTACGGAATTGTGATGGGCGCCGATGGTTTCGTGCGCATCGTTGGCTGTGTCATTCTGTGGCAGCTCGGAGTCACCAACGTTGGGGCGTATGCCATGTTGGTTGCGCTCTCGCCACTTTCTGGCGTGTTCATCGTTTGGTTACGTGGCGATGTGAAAACAGCTCCCGGTCCAGTTGCGCCGTGGAGCGAGGTCACCCCCAATCTTGGTTGGTTACTTCTTGGATCGTTGATGGGAGCCGGTCTTGTGAACGCCGGACCGATTGCGATCAACATTCTGGCGACCAAAGAACAGTCAACTTTGGTGACATCTTTTGGTAATGGTGTCTTACTTTCTCGAGTGCCACTCTTTCTCTTTCAAGCAGTACAAGCTGCACTACTACCTCGACTCGCGCTCCTTGCTGCCCAAGGAAATCTCGGTGAGTTCCGCAGTGGATTTCGTCGCCTCATGAAGGTTGTCATTGCGGTCGGCATCATCGGCACGCTCGGTTCGTTCGCCGTCGGACCAGCATTACTGAGGATTGTCTACGACGACTCGCTCGACCGCGGTTCGCTCACCATGTTGGCGCTGGGAAGTGCGTTATATATGGTCGCTCTCGCCACCGCTCAAGCGGTGATCGCTCTCAATGGCCATGCCCGCGTAGGTCTTGGCTGGCTTCTCGGCATGGTGACTTTTGTCGTTTGCACTTGGCTTGCTGCCGATGATTTATACACCCGCGTCGAGATCGGTCTCGTGGCAAGTTCAGTCGTGGCTTTACTTGTCTTTGCTTACTCACTGCGGCATTTACTCAATGATGGAGCGACTATCAGCGCTGATTCATTGAGTGATGCACTATCTGACCGCCCCTTTGAGGCGTGAAACTCGCGCACTTTTAGGCGAGAGCAATACCGGCCTTCTTGGCTTCGAGTTTGAGATCGTGTTGCACCATCATGCGTACCAAACTTGGGAAGTCAACTTCGGGCTTCCAACCGAGTTTTTCGCGAGCCTTACTTGAATCACCAATGAGCAAATCAACTTCAGCTGGGCGGAAAAACTTCGGGTCTTGACGAACGTAAGGACGCCAATCGCCAATTCCTGCTTCTTGGAATGCGAGTTCAACGAGTTCTTCGATGGTGTGGGTTTCACCAGTTGCAATCACGTAGTCATCGGGTTCGTCTTGTTGGAGCATCATCCACATTGCTTTGACGTAATCGCCGGCGTATCCCCAGTCGCGTTTTGCATCAAGGTTGCCCAGCACTAGCTCTGATTGGAGTCCGAGTTTGATACGAGCCGCGGCATTTGTCACTTTGCGGGTCACGAATTCAACTCCACGGCGAGGACCTTCGTGGTTAAACAAGATTCCCGAGCAGGCCCACATGTCGTAACTCTCGCGGTAGTTCACCGTGATGTCATGGCCAAAAACCTTGGCGCAGCCATACGGCGAGCGGGGGTGGAACGGTGTGAGTTCGGTCTGCGGAATCTCGCGGACCTTGCCAAACATCTCTGAGGACGAGGCTTGATAAAAGCGAATCTTGTTGTTGGTATTGCCGCCCACCATGCGCATCGCCTCGAGCATGCGCAAGACGCCCGTTCCAGTCAGATTGGCCGTCAATTCGGCTTGATTCCATGACAATGCAACAAACGAAATGGCGGCAAGGTTGTAGATCTCATCAGGTTGAGCAACTTCCATTGCCTTCACCAACGATGGCAAGTCGGCGAGATCGCCAGGCACGATGTTCACATACGGAAACTCGTCACGAAGCATGTCGCCTTTAGGGTTGTTCTGCCCTTTGACCATGCCAAAGATTTCGTAGCCTTTGCTATGCAAAAATTCAGCCATGTGCTGGCCGTCTTGACCAGTAACACCAGTGATAAACGCTCGGGGCATACGAACTCCTGAAATGGGCGATCGCTGGATCGCAACTGAACTGTCTTATCTTACGCTTTAGGACCTACGCTCGGCTTGATGTCTGGCGATCTTGTGGGTTTCTCGTGATCAAAGTGGCGGTCGATACTGGCCCGCTCCATGGTCCGATGACTGGCGTTGGCCGTGCGGTTGAGGGTTTGGTATACCAATTGCGTCGCCATGTTGACGAAGTTGAACTCACTGAATATGTGCTGAGCTTTCGCGCCAAGTTGCACGCGCAGACGCGACGACTCCCCTTCCCTGCCGGAATCACTATTAAGAGTTGGGGCCAACGCGATTTTCCTTCTGCTGGGCGCCATCTGCCACAGGTACAAATTCTGCACGGAATGAACTACGTCGTTCCACCGACAAAACTGCCCCGACTCGTCACGGTGTACGACTGCTGGGCGCTTCTCAACCCGACCCAATGCTCACCTGTGATTCATCATTCAATGAACGCACTTCGGCGCTCTGTCCAGACTGGTGCCGTTATCCATGCGTCGTCACACGCCACATCTTTGACCTTGCACGAACTATTTCCGCAAGCCCGTATTGAGATGATTCATTTAGGTGCTCCACCCCGTCGCAATGTTGAGACAAGTCTTCAACCAACAGCTTTGACCGCTATCGGCACAGCACCTTTTATCGTGGCCGTCGGAACACTCGAAAAGCGCAAGAACTACTGCCGCCTCATCGAAGCCTTCGCTGTTGCCAAGCCTGAAATCCCCGAACTTCAATTAGTGATTGCTGGATCTGCCGGAGATGACTCGTCAGAGATAATTCAATCTCTTGAATTGCTGCCCAAGGACATCGCCCAGCGCATTCACGTCATCGGCCGTGTCTCTGACGAAAATATTGCCTGGTTGTATCAACACGCGACTGCGATGGCTTACCCGTCACTTGACGAAGGGTTTGGGTTCCCTTTGCTTGAAGCGATGTCTGAACAACTTCCCATCGTCGGTTCTACCCGTGGTTCAATTCCTGAAGTAGCTGGATCGGCTGCACTACTCGTTGATCCACTTGATGTGGATGCCTTAGCCAAAGCCATCACCAAAGTTGTGAACGACTCTGACCTTCGACAACAGCTTCTACATGCCGCTGTTGCTCAGTACAGCAAGTTCTCGTGGGACAAATCGGCCCAACAGTTGATCAATCTTTACACTGACCTCGTGAAATAGCGGTTGAAACGGAATAATGGAAGCATGATTACTGTCCTCGCAGGTGGCGTCGGTGCTGCTCGTTTCTTACGTGGCCTCGTGCTCGAAGTCGACCCCACCACTATCTCCGTCGTCGTCAATACGGGTGATGACACAATCATGCACGGCCTCAATATTTCGCCCGATCTCGACACCGTGACATACACCGTCGCTGATGCCATCGACCCCGAGCGGGGTTGGGGTCTCGCCAATGAATCGTGGCGCGTGATGGAATCACTGGCGCGCTATCAAGATGTCAAACCTGACAGCTCAACTGCCGCGGGAACCTGGTTCAACTTGGGTGATCGAGATCTGGCAACTCACTTGTATCGAACCGCCCGAATTGCCGAAGGGGCAACACTTTCTACAGTCACCCAAGAGATTGCTCGAGCATGGGGCCTTGCGTTCAACATGATGCCGATGTCTGATGATCAAGTTGCCACCAAAGTAGACATTTTTGAAAATGGTGTTGCCTCAACGATTTCTTTCCAGGAATATTTTGTCCAACGTCGACACGGCATCCCAGTGACAGGTGTTGAGTTTGTCGGTGCAACAACTGCACAGCCAACCTTTATCAATAATTTGCACACCTCTGAAGCGATCATCATTGCCCCATCAAATCCAATTGTTTCTCTCGGACCGATCCGCGCACTTTCTGGAGTCGATGCCGCCCTCACGTTCAACCGCGATCGCGTCGTCGCGATTTCTCCCATCGTTGCTGGGTCGGCCCTCAAAGGCCCCGCTGATCGCATGCTTGTTGAACTTGGTCATGAAGCCTCCGTTGTTGGAGTCGCCCGAATCTATGCTCCAATTTGCTCGACCTTGGTGATCGATCAACAAGACGAAGCCCTGCAAAGTGCGGTCGAACGCGAAGGTATGAAATGCGTCGTCGCCGACACGATTATGCGAACACCGCAGATCACTCAAGTACTTGCCCGTAAAGTTCTACAAGCAGTCAAATAAGGAGCACCATGAGCGAACAGAATCAACAACTCCGCATGACCGCTTGGGGTGTCACGGGCATTGGCGAAATCGTGCCGGGCGACCAACTAGGTGACATCGTCGTTGATGCGTGTCAAGCAGCCCCCAACGGACCGCTCCTTGACGGAGATGTTCTCGTCGTCACGCAAAAAATTGTGTCAAAGGCCGAGGGTCGCATGGTGCAAATTGACCCCGATGATCCGCTCTCTCACAAGGCTCTTGTCGAGGAAGAAGGAGTACGAGTTGTTCGCCGTCGAGGCGACCTCATCATTACTGAAACACGACACGGATTTATCTGCGCCAATAGCGGAATTGACTTATCCAATGTGGAGCGGGGTTGGGCCGCCTTGTTACCCATTGACAGCGATCGTTCGGCTCGAAGAATTCGGGACATTATTCGCGCCAAACTTGGAGTCTCCGTTGGAATCATTATTTCTGACACTTTTGGTCGACCCTGGCGCAAAGGACTCACCGATGTCGCTATCGGAGTCGCCGGCGTTGCTGGAGTTCTTGACCTCCGCGGAACTCCCGATGCTCTGGGGCGCATGATGCAAGTCACCGAGGTGTCGATTGCCGACGAAGTCGCTTCGGCCGCCGAATTGGTGATGGGCAAATCAAATGGAGTGCCCGTTGCTGTTGTGCGTGGCTTGGATCCTTCGTGGTTGCGTGAATCTTCAATCAGCGAAATTGTCCGACCGCCACAAGAAGATTTGTTCCGCTAGTAACACTTGGCCAGTGGACATTGATCAGCCGAGCTTGATTAGCCAGCTTTCGTGAGATTGATTCCATCAGCCAAAGATGTCCATGATGACCAACCCAAATGCAGGCGTGCTCGTGACGCCGACAGCGCAACCCGCCGCAAACCGTGGGTTGGTTTTGGCACAAAATTGGCTGGACTTCCTTCTCCGATAATCGCCCACAAATCTTTCACACTCGTTTGTTGACCAGTACCAATATGCAAGAGCAATCCACCACCCTTGGCGCATGCCCGTGAAGCCGCATCTGCGGCATCATCGACAAACAGAAAATCACGAGTTTGTTTTCCGTCACCGAATATTTCTGGCTCGTTATCTGTTGATTGTGCGACAACAAATGCTGATACAACATTGTTATTGGGCTGCTGACGAGGCCCGTACACAGTCGGCAGAGCTAACACGGTGAATTCGATGTCATGATCGCGGCGATATATCTCGCATAGTTCGATAATCGCCTGAGCTGTCACCCCAGGTAGACCTACCGGGCGACGTTCATGATCTTCTTTGATGGGCAAGTCGCGCGCCGGCACCTCGCCGTACAAAACGCCAGCCGGTATCGCAACAATTACTTTGCGCACTTTTGCTTGAACAGCCGCCTCAAATATTGCGATTGCGATTGCGTAACTCTTCGTACAACCACCCGAGTCCTGCATGGTTGGAGTCAACAATGCAGTGACATACATCGCTTCAGGTCGTCGCAGACGAACAACGTCGACAAATTCTGGAATCGTGACATCCAAAGTATGGATGCGTAAGGCGCCATCGACAGCTGATGAACGCGCTGCTGAAAGATTCGCTAAAGAACCAGTTGATAAATCATCAACAACATCAACTAGAGCACCATCTAAAAGTAAGCGGTCAACAATGTGCGAACCCAGAAAACCAGCGCCTCCGACAACCATGACTGCGCCGGGCTGCTTGGCAACGCTGCGCTGGGTCATTAAAGCACTCTAAACGGCAGTTGGGTCAGGGACAAACGCATGTTCAAGCGTGGCACCTTCAGGAATCACGCCCGCCACTCCAACCACCGTGTCGATAATCGTGGCTCGCTCTCCCACAGTTCCCATCACAATTGAGTCGCGCACCAATGCACCCTTGTGGATCACCGCGCCAGCAAGAATCACCGAATCATGCACGCTTGCTCCCGGTGCAACGACCGCCCCAGACGACACCAAGCTATGTTCAATCAGCGCGGTCGGATGAACCTCAGCGCCCGGCTCAATACCAGGAGCAGACAATCTCCGACGGATACCGTCAATCATGTCGAGGTTGGCTCGACGATAGGGCTCGGGTCGACCTGTATCAATCCAGTAGTCGTCAGTCGCCATGGCAAAGAGACGGCCGTCATCGACAATGAGCGGAAAGATTTCACGTTCAATGGAAACCTTGCGACCAAGTTCGATGCGTTGCAAAACCGACGGTTCGAGCACGTAGGTGCCGGCGTTGATCAAATTGCTGGGGGCCGTTCCAGGTGCAGGCTTTTCGACAAATCGCTCAACGCAGCCTTCGGAATCAATAGCCACAACTCCATAGGCCGACGGGTCATCGACCGGGGTGAGATGGATCGTTGCTTCAGCGTTCTTGGCACGATGGAAAGCAATCAGTGCGCTGACATCAAGGTCGGTCAACACATCGCCATTAACAACCACGAATGTGTCGTTGATCCCCGCGTGATCGGCAGCGAAGCGAATCGCTCCCGCGGTGTCGAGTGGTTCGGGCTCGACTGCGTAGTGCAACCGAACTCCAGCACACGTTCCGTCAGGGAACGCGTCAATGAATGGCTCTGGTTTAAATCCGAGACCAAGGATGACCTCGTCAATGCCCGCCGCCGCCAACATCCGCACCAAATTTTCAACAATGGGACGATGCCCAACAGGCAACATTGGTTTAGGAGTTGTAAATGTCAGTGGTCGCAAGCGGGTACCAAACCCGCCAACTAACACCACCGCACGCATCAGCCAGCAGTCGTGGTCGGTCCAGCCGGAGCAACTGTCGTTGCTGCCGTGGTTGTCGAAACACTTGGAACAGTCGTTTCACCAGGAACAGTCGTTTCGCCAGCAACTGTGGTCGTGGTCTGCCCAGTCGTGCCGCCATCGGCTGCTCCGAGTTCGGGCAGATCCGCCGCCGAAGGTGGCAATTCAGCCTTGGTCCCAGCCGGTGCAAAAACAACAGCAAAGGCCATGCCGTCTTGGGTCAAACGAACATCGTCAAAATTCGTGATGTAGGTCGTGAACTTGTCGGGTGTATCAAATGCCTCAAAGGCGTACACCACTAATTCGCCATCAACCGACTTGCCATCGGCATCGGTGCACTGAGTTGAACCTTCTTCGTACACGGCACCACCTTGATCGGCGGGGAGCTCGAGTTTGCCGTCGCTCAGTTTGATTCCGTACACATCAAGAAATACGCCCAATTTGGCATTGCGACCAGTTGCTTCGGACGAAAACGGGTGCCAGTGAATGACACCATCGTCGTGGCTGTGAATACCGGTGCGACGGAACCCATCGCTGATCAACTGTCCAGCGGAGTCTTGTTCTTCTTTAACGCCCTGTAGATCGGGCAACCACTCATCGCAGGCGTAGAAGCCATACGACGCGTGCCAGTGATCTTCAACTGTTGGCGGAATGTTCTGGTTTGGAATTGATGCCCGCGAATACACGATGAGGGCAGCACCGACAACGGCGATACCCACGATCAAAGCGGGGAACAGAGTTCCACCTTGAAAACGAACTTTGCGCCCTTTGCCCTTTTGAGCGAGCCGAGCGACTTTTTTGGCTGACGATGCCTTACCCACGAGGGAGAAAGGCTACCTGCACAAACCCGCAAATGCCGGGCATGGACCTGATTATGGACCGAACTTGCAGTTACCGACCTCGCCGAATGCCACTGACTACGCCACTGACTACGCCATGAACTGCCGCGACGTACTGCTGGGCAACCGAAGTCGGAGAAGCCACCTGCTCGACAAACCGCCGAGCCCGCTCGCCCATCTGGCGAATTTCATGGAAATCAGCCAACATCGTTCGTAATGCCTCAATCAACGCCGCCGAGTCATCTGGCGGCACTGATACCCCGCATTTCGCCCCGTCAATCAGACGGGTGACTTCAGTCCCAGGATCGATCGCGGCAACGACGGCACGACCCGCCGCCATAACCGAGTACGTCTTTGATGGCACGCTCACCGTGCCAAGGCCGCGCCTTAAAAGCACCGCGTGGATGTCGGCAGTTGCCAAAACTTCTGACAACCGCTCGATCGGTTGGTAGTCGCCAAATATGACATTGCTCAATTTCTTGGCATC